>JAONGR010000099.1 GCA_028375605.1 Arcobacteraceae bacterium | reverse complement strand
GCGCATTAAATAGTTTTTTAAAGTGTGCATTTGACGTTTTTAATTCTGTTACGATTTCTCTGTATTCATGAAACATTTCATGTCCTTGTATTGATTTTCATAATGATATCTTAGCTATCCTTAAATACTAATATTAGATTATTTAATGAATCAAAATATTATTTAAGCTTTTTCATAAATTATTAAAGTTTATTTATCGTATAATAATATTAATGAAAAAAGCAACAAAATCACCAAAACAAATAAGTAACCTATCTCTATTATATATTGAGAATAATGCATCTTTACAATCAGAGCTTTCTATCCACTTTCAAAAGATTTTTCAAAATGTTTATCAAGCATTTAACGCACTAGAAGGATTGGATATATTTCAATCAAATAAAATCGATATTGTTGTAACAGATTTAAGTTTAATAAATAAAAACTCATTTGAAATGATTGTTGAGATACAAGAGATAAATCCTACGATTCCTATCATAGTACTCAGTCATAAAAATAGTGATTTTCGACTACTTGAAACACTTGATATAGGACTTATTGCATTGTTAGAAAAACCATTATATTTACCAGATTTAAATAAAGCACTACAAAAAGTCATATCACTACATCAACCTAAATTAAAACCTAAAGCAGCTCTTATCAAGCCAGTAAAACCAAGACCTATTAAACCAAAATCGAATATTATTCAACCAGCTAAACAAGAACCTATTAAACCCAAACCAACTATTGTTCAACCAATTAAACCAGAACCTATTAAACTTAAACCAACTATTGTTCAACCAACTAAACCAGAACCTATTAAACCTAAACCAAATATTATTCAACAAGCTAAACAAGAACCTATTAAACCCAAATTAAATTCTAGTTTTAATATACTTGAATCGGCTAAGAGTAAAAAAACTATTATACATTGTATTAATTACTATAAAGGTTTAAGTATCACTGGTAGTTCAGAACTACTTGATATAACTAATAATAGTTTTTCAATGAAACTAAATAAATCACAATTTACTGCTGTGCTTTATGAGAAACAGATCATGATTAAAATTGATCAGCACACTATACAAGCTAAACTAATACATATAGATAAGCACTCTAACATTGTAACACTCACAAATCCTCAACTAGTAAACTATATACAAAGAGATAATAATAATAAAAGAATTGCCGTTGATAAAAGTTTTAAAGCTAGTATAGGATTTGAAAATACGCAAAAAGAGCTAATACCTATAGATATTTCAAGTAATTATATAACACTAGAAACCGATGAGATATTAGATTTAAAAGTAAATGACTCAGTTGAACTGACAATTGGATTTGAGATAAATGGTCCAAGTAGTCTTGTATCTGAAAAAAAATTCTCGAAAGCATTTGCAACAGGAATTATCCAAAGAATTCATAGTAATAATCAGAAGCAAACTATTATTATAAAACATCAGATTCAAAAATCTGGACAAAATATCTACAAAAAATATCTACAAGAAAGAGAGATTAGTATCATTACTGAGTTTAAAATGAAGATGAAAACACAGTAATGTCTAAACATTTAAAAAAGCTTTTAATACGAACTAAAAAATCCGTATTTTCACAACAAATAGGAAATAATACCTCAAAAATCAAAGGGGAAGGTTATGACTTTGTTGAACTTCGAGAATATGAAGATGGCGAAGATATTCGTAAAATAGATTGGGTTATTAGTGCTAAAATGCAAAAACCTTATGTAAAAGTCTTTCATACACAAAGAGAACTTGATATCAATATCATACCTATATTAACAGGAAGTACTTACTTTGGAACCTCGGTATTAAAAAAGGACATTATTACTGAAGTATGCTCAATGTTAGGATATATTGCTGCAGCTCAAGGGGATAGTTATGCTAGTTTTATAGCCAATGATACAGTAGAAATCAATACCTCAAAAACAAAGAAAATACTTGGTGTACAAAGAATGGTTGAAAAAATAGATATTTATGATCCTATTGGCAAAAACATAGACTATACTCAACTTGTGCAACAACTTAATAAAAAAATACATAAGAAATCACTTCTTTTTTTAATAGGAGATTTTTTCAATTGTGAAACACTCAATCTAAAAGTACTCTCAAAAAGGCATGAAGTTATAGTTATTATGATTAGAGATAAATTTGAAGAATCACCAGTAAGTTTAGGTGAAGTCAACTTAATAGACCCAAGTAATTCAAGAATATTTGAAGGTGATTTAAACCCAACACTCATTAAAAGATATACTCAAAAAATAAAAGAACACGACCATTTATTATTCGAGCACTTAAAAAAATCTGGAATTGAGTTTACAAAAATATACACAGAAGATAGTGTAACTCATAAATTAGCAAAACTTTTTCAGTAAATTTTTAAAATACTATTGAAAAAGTTGAACCTTCATTTTCTACACTTTTAATATCTAAAGAAAATTTATGAATATCTAAAATATTTGATACAAGAGAGAGTCCCACACCCATAGAATTATCCCACCCATTATTAGAAACACGGTAAAATTTATCTGTTAATTTAGAAATGTCTTTACTATTAACGCCAATACCAAAATCACTAACTGAAAGCTTCTTTTTACTAATTGTTATTGTAACAGCATCTTGTGAGTACTTTAGTGCATTTTCAACTAAGTTTGTAATAGCAATATTCATCATTGTTTCATCTACTTCTATTACTAAATCAGCTGCATCTATATTTATATCCCGAGATGGATATGTAACTTTCAAGTCATCAATTATATGCTTTGTTACATTTGTTATATTTGTTTTTACAAAGCTATGAGGTTGTTT
>JAONGR010000098.1 GCA_028375605.1 Arcobacteraceae bacterium | reverse complement strand
TTAGTAAACTCAATTTTTATGCTGTTTAACTCTTGAGTAAAATTGAAATTTTCAATCTTAAATTTTACATCTAAATTATATTTATTTAAAGAGACTGCTTTTATCATATTTGAAGAGACCTCTTGTGTTTCTTGAGCAACAACTTTTGTTTGTTTTGCGATATCTGCATTTTTATGAGTAGATATATCTAATTCCTTCATACGAGAATTAATATCAGAAATACTTTGCATTTGTGTTTGACTTGAAGCAGCTACATTATTTACTAAATTAGTATTACTCTCAATCATATTTGTCAACTCTTTAAAATTTGACATCATCTTTTCTGAATATTCAATACCGTCATTTGATTTTTGAGTTGCTTGTTTAACTAAATTTTTAATATCAGTAGCCGCTTGAGCACTTCTTGAAGCAAGATTTCGTACCTCTTGTGCAACGACTGCAAACCCTTTTCCTGCTTCTCCTGCAGTTGCAGCTTCAACAGCGGCATTTAAGGAAAGAATATTAGTTTGAAATGCAATTTGATCTATTAATAAAATAGCATCACTTATATTTTGATTTGCATCATTTATTTCTATCATCGATTTTTGTGTATTATTCATCAATTCTATACTACTATTTGAATACTCTTTTGTTGCATTTGCTATTTTCAACATATCTTTGGCTTGAGATGATGTTGTTGTAACATTTTGTGTTATTTCGTCCAACGAATTACTTGTTTGATCTAATGCATCAGCTTGAGACATAGATGAATTATGTAAATTATTAACTAAATCCAATAATGATTGAGATTTATTATCTAATAGTTTTCCATTTTCATTTACCATCAATAAAAATTCAGAGATATTAATACCAATCATATTCAGGCAACGTAGTTGAGTATTAATCAATCCACCAACATCATTTTTTTCCACTTTTTTAGTAAAATCTCTATTGGCATATTGTAAAGATGTTTGAAAAGACTTTACAAGGTTAACTCGTAAATTATCAATCATATGATTAAAAGAATCACTCAACTCATTTATATATACATTGTTAGCCTTTTTTTCGATACGATCAACTAAAAAACCATTTGCAACCATATTTGATATATATTTTGCTTCTTGTATCACATCATTATCTAAAATAAGACCATCTTTGATTTTTATCATATTTTCATTTAAATCTCTTGCCATTTCGCCAAAACCATCATTTGAATCTAATTCGATTAGAGAAAGTTCTTTTTGAGTAGACGTTAAATAGGTAAAAAAACCTTTAATACCTTTTTTTGTTACTCGAATAGAAGAGATTATATTTTGTTGTATAGAGAAATATAAATATAAACTCAAAAATGTTAAAGATAATAAAAGACTACTTGTGATTAATAAAAGATTATATGCTTTTGCAACTTTTACTTCATCTGCCTTTTGAGCTAATAAATATTCATAATCTAAATAAAACTCATTTACTAAAAAGCCTCCTATTACAATGTATGAAAGCATTGGTATTATAAATATTAATATTAATTTATTTTTTAAATTTATTCTTTCTAATAATTTATTCATTAGATTCCTTTTATATATTAGAGAAAAATTGATTTCTCCCATTTTGTTTTGCCTCGTAAAGTAATTCATCAGTTTTTTTATAAACTGCAAGAGGTGATAAATCTGAATTACTATATATAAATAATCCCATCGAAATTGTAACAAATTGGGATGCACTACTTTTTTCATGTTTTATTTTTAAATCTTCAATACATTTGATAATTTGATTTCCTATTTTTAGAGCATCTTCAAACTCTGTAACATAGAATAATATACCAAATTCTTCACCACCTAATCTAAAAACCATGTCTATATCTCTTTTAAAGAATTGTTTCAAAGTAAGAGCAACTGATTTTAGAGTTTCATCCCCATCTTGGTGTCCATAAGTGTCATTATATTGTTTAAAATGATCTATGTCAATCATTGCAAATGCAAGTTTTGTTTTCATTCTCTGACTTAAAGATAAATTTGTTTTTAATTCATTATCAAAATGTCTTCTATTATAAAGTGATGTTAAAGCATCAGTAATAGATAATTCTTCTACAGTTTTTCTATCTGTAATATCTTGTCTGATTGCTGTATACCCAACAATGTCACCATAAAAACCAATTTCAGGAGAAATTGTTGATTCAACCCAATATGTTGATCCATCTTTTTTTCTATTTTGAAACTCTTTTATCCAGATTTTTCCTGATTTTATTGTATCCCACATATCTTGATACAGTTCAATGTTAACATCAGGATGCCTTAAAATATTATGTGATTCACCAAGTAATTGTTCTTCCGAATATCCAGAAATATTTTGAAAAGCTTTACTCGCATAATTAATAACTCCATCTTTATTTGTTGTCGAAGTAATTACATACTTATCGATTAAATTAAAGTACTTTTCATTTTCTTCATTTTTTTGTGATTTTAAAAGATTATTTGCCATAATTTCATAAACTTTTTTCAAATCACTATAATGATCTGTTTCACAAATTAAAGAGAGTTGAGCTATTGCTATTATATTATTATATTCACTTATAATTGGTACAGTTACAATTTTTACTACATCTGTTTTAAAAGAACCAAAGTCAATTTCTTTTTTTTCTGATGAAGTTATAACCTGAGCTGTTTTACTTTCTAAAACCTCTGCAAACACACCTTCATCAAAATCTAAGATATGATTTACATGTCTAGGAGATATATTATAAGTAGAAGATAAACTCAATTTTTCATTTTTTGTATCAACGATATAAAACAGTCCATTTACTGCGTCTATTTTTTTACATAAAAATTGAATACACTCTTTAGATACTTCTTTTACATTATCACAAA
>JAONGR010000097.1 GCA_028375605.1 Arcobacteraceae bacterium | reverse complement strand
AAAACAGGTATGACAATCGGAGTACAAGACGCAAGTTTTGAGATAAACGAAGGTGAAATATTTGTAATCATGGGACTTTCAGGTTCTGGAAAATCAACTCTTGTAAGACTTCTCAATAGACTAATCGAACCAACTTCTGGTCAAATATTTATAGATGATATCGATGTTACAAATTTAAGTGATAAAGAGCTTATCGATATAAGAAGAAAAAAAATATCAATGGTATTTCAATCTTTTGCACTTATGCCCCATATGAATATCATCGATAATGTTTCATTTGGATTGGAATTGAGTGGTATAGATAAAAATACTAGATATGAGTCTTCTTTAAAAGCCCTCGAGCAAGTAGGTTTGGAACATCATTCAGAATCTTATCCTGATGAGTTAAGTGGAGGGATGCAACAAAGAGTAGGGTTAGCACGAGCTTTAGCAAATGACCCTGATATTATGCTAATGGATGAAGCTTTTTCAGCTCTCGATCCTTTGATTCGTACAGAGATGCAAGATGAGTTACTCATATTACAAGAGAAAGAAAAAAGAACAATAGTATTTATCTCACATGATTTAGATGAAGCTATAAGAATAGGTGATAGAATTGCAATTATGGAAGGTGGTGAGGTAGTTCAAATAGGAACTCCTGAAGATATCATTAATAACCCTGCAAATGACTACGTAAAATCATTTTTTAAAGGTGTTGATGTTACTTCTGTTTTGACAGCTTCTCATATACTCAAAAAAGTTCACTCTACAATTATTAATAAAGAAGGTACTGGGATAAAAACTGCATTACAGTATATATCTGATTTTGATGAAGATTATGCTTATTTTATTGAAAAAAATGGTAATTATTTGGGACTATTAACAGTTGCTTCACTAAAGGAACAAAAAGATTTAGGTGGTTCTCTCCATGACGCCATAGTTACTAAAGAAACACCAATCTTGGAAAGTTTACAAATAAATCATTTTATAGCAGATGTAGCTGATCATGCTTATCCAACAGTTGTAATAGATAGTAATGGTAAATATAAAGGTACTATTTCTAAAAGTAGACTTTTAAAAGTGTTTGATGAAGGAGTAGAAAATGACTGATCCTTGGGGAAATGCATCAACTGCACAAGAAAATAAGGACTCTTCTGTAGACTGGATGCAAGTCGCAGATGAAACACCAGTTGAAGAAGTAAAAAGTTTTGATATCTTTAATCCTTTTGAAAATGTTCTTATTCCTTTTGATTCATGGACAAATACGGGTATTGACTGGTTAGTTGTAAATTTAAGAGAAGTTTTTTTAACAGCAAAGGTACCTATTGATTTAGTATTAAAAGCAATAGAGAGTTTTTTATTATATTTAAATCCTTATGTAGTAATCTTGTTTTTTGTTTTATTAGCTCTACAATTTTCTAGTAAGAAGCTAGCTATAGGAACACTTGTCTCATTTTTTATTATTGGATTTATTGGAGCATGGGAAGAATCTATGATAACTCTCTCTTTAGTGATAACAGCTGTTTTATTTTCAATAATAATTGGACTACCTCTTGGTATTTGGAGTGCAAAAAGTGATACGGTTGATAAGATTATGAGACCGATTCTTGATGCTATGCAAACAACACCTGCTTTTGTGTATCTTATTCCTATTGTTATGTTGTTTGGAATTGGTAATGTACCTGGTGTTATTGTAACTATTATATTTGCATTACCTCCACTTATTAGACTTACAAATTTAGGTATAAGGCAAGTCCCTGAAGATCTAATCGAAGCATCTAGATCTTTTGGTGCTAGTTCTTCTCAGATGTTATGGAAAGTGCAAATTCCTGTAGCGATGCCAACAATTATGGCAGGAGTAAATCAAACTTTAATGCTTGCACTTTCAATGGTAGTAATTGCTTCAATGATTGCTGTTGGAGGATTGGGTCAGATGGTACTTACAGGTATAGGAAGACTTGATGTTGGTTTAGCAGCAGTTGGTGGTTTAGGTATAGTCTTACTTGCTGTTATATTAGATAGATTGACGCAAGAGATGGGGAAAAAAGATAAAAACGATAAAAGAAGATGGTATGAAAAAGGACCATTAGGTTTAATTTTTAATTTAAAAAGGAAAAATAATGATAAATAAGAAATGGTTAGTAAGTGGTTTAGGATCAATAGTTTTAGCATCAAATTTGTTTTCAGCAAACGTAACAGCTGTAAAAACATCAATAGCAGAAGAAGGTTTTCAGTTATATGTTGTAGCTGAAGTATTGAAAAAGATGGGTCATAAACTAACAATCACAAATGATGTTGACTATGGGATCCATTACAAAAGTCAATGATTGAAGGTGCTGGTAAAGAAAAACTTGCAATTTTTTCTAGTTACATTGACAATTGTGCATAAGGTTATGTGATTGATAAAAAGACTGCAGATAAATATAATATTAAATATCTTAATGACTTAAATAAACCAGAAATAGCAAAACTTTTTGATTCAAATGGAAATGGTAAAGCTGATTTAACTGGTTGTAGTGGAGGATGGAACTGTTCAAAAGTTATTGAGCATCATTTAGACGCTTATAATTTAAGAGATAATATAGAACATAATCAAGGTGCATACTCTGCTTTAATTGCTGATACAATAGCAAGATATAAAACAGGAAAATCTATTTTATATTATACATGGACTCCTTATTGGGTAAGTGGTAAACTTGTACCTGGAAAAGATGTTACATTTTTATAAGTGACACATTCTTCACATCCAAATGGTATTTCTACTAAACTTGCAAATGGTGCAGATTATGGATTTGCTGTAAATAATCAAAAAATTGTTGCAAACAAAAGTGTGTTAACAAAACATAAAGATATAGCAAAGTTATTTGAGATTATTAAACTTAGTGTAAATGATGTTAGTGGTGAAAATATGCTTATGGCAAATGGACAAAATA
>JAONGR010000096.1 GCA_028375605.1 Arcobacteraceae bacterium | reverse complement strand
AGATATAAAAGAACAATACTTTTATCTATAACACTATTTTTTATTGGTTGGTATGGGCAAGGTCAACTTAGTATTGTTACTGTACTGGGAGTTATAAAAACTATATATAACTCTGGAACAGTGACATTTTTATTGTATGATCCATTTTCACTTATAGTCTGGTTTTTTGTACTATTGTCTCTTTTTATATGGGGAAGAGGTACATTTTGTGGTTGGCTTTGCCCTTATGGAGTAATACAAGAATTTTCTTACTACATAGGAAGATTTTTTAAATTTCCAACAATAAAAGTTTCTGATAAACTTAATAGTAAGCTTGTGTATATCAAATATATTATTTTAGCAGCTTTAATTTTATCTGTTTTCTTTGCACCAGATATAACTAAATATTTAGTAGAAATAGAACCTTTTAAAACATCTATTACATTTATATTTGATAGACAATTACCTTATGTCTTATATGCTGTATTTTGGATATTTTTAGGAATGTTTTTATTTAAAGGATTTTGTAGATACTTTTGTCCATTAGGAGCATTTTTATCTATTGCTGGAAAATTAAGAATATTAGATTGGTTACCAAGAAGAAAAGAGTGTGGAAATCCTTGTAACAATTGTTTTAAAAACTGTAACTATCAAGCTATCGATAAAAAAGACGGACATATTAACTATAGTGATTGTTTTCAATGTTTAGACTGTGTAGAGATTTATACTGATGAAAACTTATGTAAAGTATTAATTAAAGATGCAAAAAATCCTAAAAAAGAAAAAAAGATAACAATATCAAAATGGAGTACAAAAAATGTCTAATATATCAAGAAGAAAATTTTTAAAAATAACAGCTGTTTCTTTAGCTATACCTTTTAGTTCAAATCTATTATTAGCTAGTACTGTGGAAAAAACAATATGGGAAGGAAAAGCGTTAGGTGCAAATGCAAATATGACTCTTTTTCATGAAGATCCTTCTTATGCAAAAAAAACATTAAACATTTGTCTAAATGAAGTGAAAAAAATGGAGAAAATATTTAGTTTATTTGATGAAAATTCTTCTATATCTATTTTAAATAAACAAGGATTTATAAATAATCCACCAAAAGAATTAGTGCAGGTTTTACAATTTTCACACCAAATTTCAAAAAATACTAAGGGCGCTTTTGATGTAACTGTTCAACCACTTTGGAATACACATGCAAAGTTTTTTAAAAACAATCATTCTAACGATAATCAAAATACTGAAAAACTCAAAAAATCAATACAAAAAGCTAAAAAACTTATTTCATATAAAAAGCTAATAATAGACGAAAAGAAAATCTCTTTTAAAAAAGAAGGGATGAAAATAACTTTAAATGGTATAGCACAAGGATATATTACTGATAAAATAACTAATATTTTAAAAGAAAAAGGTTTTAAAAATGTACTCGTAGATTTAGGAGAGATAAATAGTATCGGTGGATATAATGACAAACGAGACTGGAATATCGCAACACCCTATTTAAACGATAGAGAATATATAACATTAAATAATATGGCAGTAGCAAGTTCAGGAGGATATGGCACAAAGTTTAATGAAAAATATCATCACCTTTTTGATACAAAAACAGGAACAAGTGCAAATCATCTAAAAGCTGTAACAGTAAAAGCACCAAATGCAATGCTAGCAGATGCATTGTCAACTGCAATTTATGTTATGCCCGTAAAAGAGAGCAAAAAACTAAAAAAAGTCTATCCTAAGGTGGAAATATATACGGTATAACTTACTTTTTATTTGTTTTTAAATAGAATGGCAAACTTCTAAATTAAGGACCATCATGAAAGAGATAAATTGTTCAAAAGTTAACACAAAAAATATGGACAAAATTGCTGCAAAAGGTAATCAAAATAAAAATGCAGTAAAAGTGGCATTTACACAAAAAGGTCAAGAAGATCAAGTAGTAAATGCAAGAAAAGGTGTAAACTTAGAACTAGCCAAAAAGAAAGCTAAGAAAAAAGCTAAGATGGCAAAAGCCTCTAAGCGAAAAAATAAATAATCAACTTACGCTAATAAATCTTTAAATTCTTCAGTTTCTTTTAAATCTTCAAATAATTTTTCATTGTCGATTTCGTCATGAAGATTTGGAGATTTTTCTAATGCAATTGCTAAGTCTGATACAGCATCTTTCGTATTTCCTAAAGCTGCATTTGCACAAGAACGTTGCCAATAAGCATAACCATATTCAGAATCTATCTCAATAGCTTTATTACTTAAATTTAAAGCCCAAACATATTCATCCATATCAATAACAGCATCCGCTTTATACGCATACGCTTCAGCATCGTTATTGTTTATTTTTAAAATTTCATTATAAATCTCTATTCTAGACTGTGTATTTGTTTCAAGATTTGAACGCATCCACAATGAATGAACATACTGGTTATTATAAATTTTATTTTGATTTTCAAGAATATTTTTTGATTGTAAAGTCATCTCATTTTGTAAAGATTCCATTTCTATACTATATTGTTGTGTGATTTTATTAAGTCTTTCTTCTACAATATTTTCAGTTTTACTTCGTATATCTCGTAAAGAATTCCAACCTGAAAAAACTAAAATAGAAGTTGCACCAGCAATAAGATAAAAAATATTTCCTATTGTATCTGTCATATATTGTGCTGCTCTATCTGTTTGTTCTATTTGAGCTTTTGTAATACGTCTTTCAACTTCAATTTTTAACTGTGAATTTTCTATTCTTAAAGCTTTTAACTCATCAACTATATATCTTTCCATTAAAGGTCTTTCCAATAATGACTTTTGTTCAACTGCAACTTTTTCATTTGCAAATACGTTCATCGAGAAAAATAATAGAAGAAAAAATGTTAGAGATTTAGTGAAAAAATTCATAAAAAGCCTTTGGTGATAAAATTTCCGAATTATAACAAAAACTTGTTTATATTATTGGTTAATTAATCTACTATTTTTTGAATTACTTTATACTGTAATATATTTGATATTGTTTCGCCTAAAGTTTCAATAACTTCAGGATATTTTTCTACTATCTCTTCTAAGGATAAATTTTCA
>JAONGR010000095.1 GCA_028375605.1 Arcobacteraceae bacterium | reverse complement strand
ACTTTTTTTGATTTAATACATCATCTAAACATTAAAGGAATAAAAATGAAAAAAGTTATTTTGAATAAAAAGGAAAATAGATGGCATATTTAGAACCCACAGAGTTTGTAACAAAAATGGTTGATTCAGGAGAATCAAAAGTATACATGTCTACAAAAGACACATTAATTAGAGCATATATGGCTGGTGCAGTTTTGGCACTTGCTGCAGTATTTGCAATTACAGTTGCAATGAAATCAGGATCTCCAATTTTAGGAGCTGCTTTATTCCCTATTGGGTTTATTATGTTGTACTTAATGAAGTTTGATTTATTAACTGGTGTATTTATGTTAGTACCATTAGCTTGGCTTGATAAAAGACCTGGTGTTTCAACTGGACAAGTTTTACGAAATTGGGGATTAGTTGCACTTGGTAACTTTGGTGGAGCATTTTCTGTAGCCGTTATCATGGCATGGATTTTTACGTATGGTTTTAATACAGATGGTGGAGCAATTGCTGCTAAAGTTGCTGCTATTGGTGAAGCTAGAACTTTAGGTTATGCTGCACATGGTGTAGATGGCTGGTTAACAGTATTTATGAGAGCTATGTTATGTAACTGGATGGTATCTATGGGTGTTGTTGGTGCGATGGTTTCAACTACAGTTTCTGGAAAATTTCTAGCAATGTGGATGCCAATTATGCTATTCTTTTTTATGGGATTTGAACATTCTATTGTAAATATGTTTTTATTCCCATTCTCTTTAATTATGGGTGGTGATTTTACAATTGCTGATTATTTATTATGGAATGAATTACCAGTTGCATTAGGTAACTTGGTTGGTGGTTTAGTATTTGTTGGTTTACCATTGTATTATACACATGTTAAGACAGGTGATAAAAGAAATTTAAGATAATAATTTACCTCTTTTGAGGTAAATTGTTTATTTATTTAAGTATTAATCTAAATATTTAAATGAGTAAATAAACTATATAAGGATATAAAATGACTAAAATTGAAATGACTGAAGAGATTGTATTTGCGAAAAAAAGTTTAGAATTAACTTGGGAAGAGATTGCTAGTGAGGTTGGTATGTCATCTGTATTTTTAACATCAGCATGTTTTGGAATGAATAGTTTAAAAAAAGAATATGCAGATAAATTATGTGAATTTTTAAAATTAGATGAAAAAATTTCAATTGTATTACAAGAGTTTCCTAATAAAACTTGGGACTTTACAATTCCTCAAGATCCTGTTGTATATCGTTTATATGAAATTGTTGGAGTATATGGAGAAACGATAAAAGAATTAATAGGTGAAAAATTTGGTGATGGGATTATGAGTGCTATTGATTTTACTATGGATATTGAAAAAGAAAAAAATCCAGCGGGAGATAGAGTAGTTATTAATATGAACGGTAAATTTTTACCATATAAATCTTGGTAAAATTAGTATATTATTCTAATGAAAAATAAATTAGAGGTAACAATTGGACAAAGTACTAATAAAGGTAAAAAAGAGATCAATCAAGATTTTCATGATATCTATCTTCCAAATGAGCCTCAATTAACAAATAAAGGTATTGCAGTAGCATTAGCTGATGGAATTAGTAGTAGTGAAGTAAGTCAAATTGCTAGTAAGACAGCAGTTGTTACTTTTTTAAAAGACTACTATAGTACTTCTGAGTCATGGACAGTAAAAAAGTCTGCTTTACGAGTTTTGTTAGCTACTAATTCATGGTTATA
The DNA here is from genome assembly GCA_028375605.1 of Arcobacteraceae bacterium. Classification (GTDB taxonomy): domain Bacteria; phylum Campylobacterota; class Campylobacteria; order Campylobacterales; family Arcobacteraceae; genus JAIOSF01. The sequence continues at coordinate 1,357 of JAONGR010000095.1, read as the reverse complement.
TTCTCAAAGTCAGCAAAGTAAATATCATTATGATAAAAATAGAGGATATGTTTGTACATTTAGTGCCATGATACTTCGCTCTACAACAGTTCATATCCTTCATGTTGGTGATAGTAGAATTTATAGGTTACGGAATTCTAAGCTTGAGCAACTTACAAAAGATCATCGATTATGGGTATCAAAAGATAAAAGTTATTTAAGTCGTGCTTTAGGTATTGATAGTGAAATATCAATTGATTATGATACTTTTAATCTTTTAAAAGATGATATCTATTTTTTAATGACTGATGGTGTATTTGAATTTGTTGAAGATAGAGTTATGATGCAAATGGCAACTGCATATACTGATTATGATAAGTTAGCTAAAGATATTGTAGATTTAGCATATCAAAATGGAAGTGATGATAATCTTACTATTCAAATTTTGCGTGTAGATAATTTACCAGATAAGAGTGTCGATGAGTTGAGTAATTCATTTGAAATGAAACCTTTACCTCCAGTTTTAGAAACAAGAATGCAATTTGATGGTTATACGATTGTAAGAGAATTAAGTGCGAGTAGTAGAAGTCATGTTTATTTAGCCACAGATAATGATACTAAAGTTTCAGTTGTATTGAAAATACCATCAATTGATTTAAGTAATGATAAGGAATACCTTGAAAGATTTATGTTAGAAGAATGGATAGCTAGAAGGCTAAATCATCCTAATATCATAAAATCATACCTTAATACTAGAAAACGTAACTTTCTTTATACAGTCACAGAATATGTTCAAGGTGAATCACTGGCTCAATGGATTATAGATAATCCTAAACCAAAATTTGGAATAGTAAGAAAAATTATAGAACAAATTGCTAAAGGTTTACAAGCTTTACATAGGCAAGAGATGATACATCAAGATTTACGACCTGAAAATATTATGATTGATAAAGATGGTACCGTAAAAATTATTGATTTTGGTTCTACAAGAGTCGAAGGGATAGTTGATATAAATGTACATTTAGAAGAAACACATATATTAGGTACCACTCAATATGCTGCTCCTGAATACTTTGTAGGAGAAATCGGAACTTTAAAATCTGATATGTTTTCACTTGGATTAATTATGTATTATATGTTATCAGGTAAGTTTTCATATGGAGTTAATATCGCACGTACCTCTACAATCCAACAACAAAATAAATTAAAGTATGATTCTCTTTATCCCTCACAACCTATTTGGGTAGACGAAACACTCAAAAAAGCATTGCAACTTGATCCTTATAATCGATATGATGAGTTAAGTGAATTTATATATGATTTAAACAATCCTAATCCCAAATTTATTAATAAAAAACGACCACCAATAATGAAAAGA
>JAONGR010000094.1 GCA_028375605.1 Arcobacteraceae bacterium | reverse complement strand
GGAAAGGATTTAATAAAAATGGGATATAAACCAAGTGAAAAATTTAAATCAATTTTAGATACACTATACAAAATGCAATTAAGTGGAGAAATATGTTAAAAAACAATGAAAAAAGTATAGGTAATGTAAACTTAATCAGTACATTTTTAGTGTTGATGTTGGTTGCTTTTGTTGTAATCATGTTAAGTGTAAACTCTAAACTAGATGATTTTTCAAATCTTCAAACAGAAGTTAAATCAAAATTTTTAGAAGATAAAAAAAGTGATATTCAACATAGGATTCATAATATAAATGTCTTAATTGCAAAATATGATGTAAATGATAAAATGTATAGACAGAAATTTGTAAAAGAGTTTGTCGAAGAAATAAACAAAAATGAAAATCATAACCTTATCATTAGAGACTTATCAAAAGATATGCCATATTATTCAAATCTTATTACAGATGGTGAATATTATAAAAACGATAAAACATTTGATGAAAAAACCCAAAAAGAAGTTCTTACAATTGAATATCTTGTTTTAAATAAAAGTTGGAATTGGGTGATTTCTATAAAATTTAGCGATGATATCATCAATGATCAACTTCTTACATGGGAAGAACATTTACTCAAATTAATACGTGATAATATTTATGTGCATATTTCATTATTATTTTTATTTAGTATTGCGTTGTTATTAGTGATGTATGTGATCAATAGATTTGCAAATAAAACTATTGCAAAGTGTAAAAATAGTATTAAAGTAAGAGAAAAAGATTTAAAACTAGAGATCAATAGATTACAACAAAAATTAGAAGAAGAGATGACAAAGTTTGATAGACAAACAGAGGTTATGCAAAAACAATGTAAGATGTTGGCATTAGGTGAAATGCTCGGTAACTTATCTCATCAATGGAAAGAACCTTTAACTGAAATATCTCAAACGGCTTTAAGTATTAAGTCAAAAATTCAAACACATATGATTGCTACAGATGAAGATATAGCTAAACTAACAAATATCAATAATTCATCTGAATATCTTATCCGTACTATTGAAGATTTTAGAGTATTTTTAAAAGCTGATTCACTTAAAATTGATTTTGTAGTAAATGAGATTATCGAAAAAGCTATTGGAATAAATGAAGCAATTATAGAAAAGAATAAAATCAATATCATAAAAGAATTAGATAAAGAGATTTCGATTCATAATTTATCTTTTGGATTACTTCAAGCTATGGTAAATATTATTTATAATGCAAAAGATGCTTTAAAAAAGATACCTGAAAATGATAGATATATATTTATCACTACTAAAAATCATGCAAACAGTGTAGAAATAACTATTACAGATACAGGTAATGGGATACCCGAAGATGTAATCGGTAATATTTTTAAACCATATTTTACAACAAAACAAAAGACTTATGGAACAGGTTTAGGTTTGCATATGGCATACAATATTATAGAGCAAAATATGTCTGGTAAAATATCAGTTGCAAATAAAAATGTTACATATAAATCAGGAAGTTATATCGGTGCATCGTTTAGTATTATTTTAAGTTCTCAAGATATGATGAAGTGCTAATATAGATGACATTTAAAGCTAAAATTATAGAAGTAAGAGAAGCTAAATGGTTCTCTAATTTAACTACAGGAATTATATTATTTTATGCAGCGGCATTAGGGTTTAAAACTATTGATGATGTTGCTGAACCTTTTGGTATACTATTTTATTCTATAGATATGTTTATCACTATTTACTTTTTAGTTGAGATAATCATCAAAATGTATGCAGAAGAGAAACTAACTGATTTTTTCAAAAGTGGTTGGAATATTTTTGATTTTGTAATTGTAGTTATTACTCTTATTCCATTAGAAAATTCTTCATTTGCTGCAATAGCAAGGCTTATGAGAATCTTTAGAGTACTAAGACTACTTAATGCTCGACCAGAACTCAAAAAAATCATAGATATGCTTATCGGGGCTATCCCTGCTATAGTTGATATTGTGATACTTATGTTTATTATTTTTTATATTTATGCAATTGTTGGAAACTTTTTCTTTGAAGAGCTCAAATCTGGACTATGGAAAGATTTTTTAACTGCTATGTTGACACTTTTTAGAGTTCTTACTTTTGAAGACTGGACAGATGTGATGTATGAAGCGATGGAGTTATACTCTTGGGCATGGATATATTTTGTGAGTTTTGTAATCATAGCAGCATTCGTATTTTTTAATCTTTTTGTTGCTGTTATCATTGATGAGATGCAAAAAATAAACTCAGAACACACAGATGAACAGATGAATAGAGAAGAGGAAAAAATAGATTTACTTCTAGAAAAAGTAACTCAAATGCAAGAAGAGATACAAGAGTTGAAGAAAAATAAATCCTGATGGATGAACACTTTATTTATGAATATAAAACTGTTAAAAGTCCTGAATTAACAAAATATATCATAGATAATAAATCACTACATACTTATTTTAAACAAGACTGGGGAAAAGTAAAAGCTAGACAGTATTGTGGAATTATTAACTATGGCAGTACTGATTATTATATCCTTCCTAAAATAGCAGATCATGAAAATAAAAAGAACTTAGATATTTTTATCTATATGCTTATTTATGCACATGATATAAAAGTTAAAAATGAAGATTTATCAAACTCTTTAAATCTAAAATCAAATAATATTTTAGAAGTTTTTATTCAAATGTTTGCGAAAAATTTATTTACACAGTTTCAAAAAGGTACTTACAAAGAGTATATAACCGAGCAAGACAATCTGACTACTTTAAGAGGTAAGTACCTTATAAATGAAAATCTCAAACATAACTTTACAAAAAGCAAAATATATTGTGAGTATGATGAGTTTAGTGAAGATAATGAACTAAATCAATTTTTTCTATATGTAGTTAAAACACTCCTTCAATATACTAAAAATAAAAAACTTCTAAAACAATGTGAATTGGTTTTAAATGAAGTGACAAAAAAAGAGTTTGATATAGACAAAGTCAATATTCATTTTAATAGGCTGAACAATAGATTTAAAGATAGTTTTGAGTTTGCATTGTTATTACTCAAAAAATCAATACCTAGTTTTGCAAAAGATAAAAAAGGTTTCGCTT
>JAONGR010000093.1 GCA_028375605.1 Arcobacteraceae bacterium | reverse complement strand
TTAGTTGATTTTAATCCCTATGATTTAGAAGAAGGAACCAAAATATTCATTGGTGACACTATTTTACAAATTACTATAGAATGCACAATTTGTGATTTATTAACGAAAATAAACAACAAAGTACCTAAACTATTAAAAAAAGATAGAGGTGTATTTGCAAAAGTTATTAAAAAAGGTTCACTTCATATTGGAGATGAAATAACTATTCAACATTAAAGACCATTTATGTAATGATTTGTTATTATCTTTTTATGAAAAAATTTATAACATACAATGAATCTCTTGAAATATTAAACGAACTTGATATTTCAAATTTATCAACACAAAAGCTTTTTGTGACTGATGCATTAAATAGAATCTTGGCAGAAGATATTAAAGCATCTGAGAATTCTCCTGCATATGAAACATCTGGTATGGATGGATATGCCATCAGACATGAAGATTTGCAACTTGGAAAAATAAAAATTATTGACAAGAATCCTGCTGGAACAGTAGTTGAATCATCTGTTTCAAATGGAGCTACAATAAAAACTTTTACAGGTTCACTTATGCCTACAGGTAGTGATACTTTAATTCCAATTGAAAATGTAACAGTTGAAGGTGATTTTATTATTATTAATGAAGTTGTTCCAAAAGGTTTTGCAGTACGTGAAATAGGTGAGAACTACAAAGAAAATGAACTCTTAATTAAAAAAGGTACCTTTATAGACTTTGCCCAAATCGGAGTGATGGCAAGTTTAAATATTGTTCAAGTAAAAGTTTATCTACAACCAAATATTGCAATTGCCTGTACAGGAAGTGAAATACTTGATGTTGGAGAAGTTCAGACTAATGAAGCACAAATAAGAAGCTCAAACCATCTTACATTAGAAGCAATAGCAAAACAATATGGTGCCAATGTTTTACAAATGGGTATAGTTGAAGATGATAAAGAATCAATAACAAATTTACTCAAAGTAGCACTTCAAAAATCAGATATTGTTGTAACTACTGGTGGGGTTAGTGTTGGTGATTATGATTATGTTAAAGATATTATCAAAGATGAGTTAGAGTGTGAAGTATTATTTCAAGGTGTCTTAATCAAACCAGGCAGACATATACTCTTTGCAAAAAAAGGAAATAAGTATATCATAGGACTTCCAGGTTTTGCATACTCTAGTACTGTTACATTTATATTATACATATTACCTTTACTTTTCAAATTTAAAGGTTCGAATGAGTCTCTAAATATTGTAGATGCAATCATTGATGAAAACTTTCCTAAAAAAGGGAAACTGACTACTTTTACAGCCTGCAATGTAAACTTTAAAGAGGGTTCATATCATATAGACTTTGAAGGTAAAAAGCATGGAACAAGCGCAATATTAACAAATATGCTCGGAAGTCCGGCATTATTAGTACAAGATGAAGGCAGTAGTAATTTAACTAAAGGTGATAATGTAAAAGTTATTTTACTGTAGTTTTTGAAAATTATAGCAAAAATATCATAATGATATTTTTACTATTTTTAGAATATTATTTAAGTGACTTTAATACTTGAATTAAATCTGAAGATACTTTTTCTAATTCTTCTGAAGCTTCTAAAGTTTTGATAGATTCTCTTCCACTATTTTCAGCACTTTCTGAAACATCAATCATAGTTTTAGCTATTTCATTAATACTTAAACTTGTTTCCCCCGTAATACTTGATACATTATTAGAAATAGATTCTTGTTCATTTACTGAAGTAACAATTCCCTCTGAGATAGATGATATCTTTTCAATTGTATTATCTATGTTATTAATAGAATCTAGTGCAGTTTTTACTAAAGACTGTATTAATACAATAGCATCAGTTATCTCTTTTGTTGCTTCATCAGAACGAGAAGCTAGATTTCTAACCTCTTGAGCAACAACAGCAAAACCTTTTCCAGCTTCACCCGCAGTTGCAGCTTCTACAGCAGCATTTAAAGATAAAATATTTGTTTGAAATGCAATTTGTGCAATAGAATTTACTGTATCACTAATTTTACTAGATTCTTCATCTAGTTTTAAAATAGCAGAAGTTGTTTCTTTTGATTTGATTTTTGCTTCATCTGCAATATTTTTACCTTCTTGTGATGATTTTGACACCTCTTTAATAGATACAAGCATATCTGAAACTTTTTTAGCTACATCACTAACAGACTGACTAATTTGTGTTGTTGAAGAGGAAACTTCTTGAGAACCACTTGTAGTCACTTCTGCCCCTTTTGTCATTGAAGTAGCCGTATGTGATAAGTTTGATAATGACTCTGTTAACTTCATAACATTATTCTCAATATCTAGCATAGTTATTTTACGGTTTGTTATGTCTGTAGCGTATTTTACAACTTTAAATGGTTTTCCATCTATATCAAATATAGGATTATATGTAGCCTGAAGCCAAATAACTTTTCCATTATTCCCTACACGCTGATACTCTCCTCCTTGAAATTGACCCTCATTTAAGGTTCTCCAGAAGTTTTTATATTCATTTGAACTTTTATATGCGGACTCACAAAACATACTATGGTGTTTTCCAATAATTTCTTTTTCAGAGTATCCAACTGTGCTTGTAAAGTTATCATTAGCTTTAATTATTGTTCCATCCATATTGAATTCAATAACTGCTCTTGATTTATGAATGGCATCTAGTTGTCCACTATAATCTAAAGCTTGTAGTTTTCTTTTTGTAATGTCTTGAGCAAATTTAATTACTCGTGTAACTACTCCACTACTATCTTTTACAGGAGAATAAGAAGCATGAATAAAGATAGATTCTCCATCTTTTTTAATTCTTTTAAATTCTGATATTTGAGCTTTCCCATTTCCCAAATCATTCCAAAACTGAGTATATTCACTACTATTTGCTAGTTCTCGCGTACAGAACATTTTATGGTGTTGCCCTACTACTTCATCAAGAGAATAACCTAATGCGTTTAAAAAATTTGTGTTTGCTGTAATGATTGTACCATCTGGTTTAAATGATATAACTGCAAAGTTTTCATCCATTGCACTTAATCTACCTTTTTCATCGTCTGTCTGCCCAAAATTAAATAATGCCATTTACATATTCCTTTAATAAAATTTATAACTTATTCTATCGTAAATACATAAATAGTTTATTAAGGTTTATCTTAGAATAGTTG
>JAONGR010000092.1 GCA_028375605.1 Arcobacteraceae bacterium | reverse complement strand
TTTCTGTAAAATCTTCTATCTCTTCTTGAATTTCTTCAACTACATCTTCATCAAGGTCTTCACACTGAGATAATACTTCTTCTGTATCCTCATTTTCAGGTAAATCTTCTTCTAATATCTCAGGCACTTCTATCTCTTCTGCAACAAAAGATTCTTCACTATCATCTTCTATGATTTTTTCTTCTATTTCTGTTTCATCAAGCATTGAAGCTAACTCTTCTTCTGTAGTTACATCAGATTCATCTTCTGAAACTGAAAATTCATTTTGAACACTTTCTTCAATAGTATCATCTATACCTTCACTAGTAGGTAAATCAATCGTATCATCTAAGTTCTCAAGAAGAGCATCTTCTGTTATAAGTTCTTCTTCACCCTCCGTAGATAAATCTAATTCTTCAAGTAAAGCTGTTTCATCTAAATCTACAGTTGTATCTGATTCTTCAGCTTGAATATCACCATTTATCTCTTCAAAAATAGAGTCATCTAAAATTTCATCTTTATTCATAGTATTATCCTTTTATTGTATTATAAAATATTATATACTATTTTTTATAAAAATAAATGATTATCGCACTACTTTACTTCTAATTCTTCTTTTAGCGCAGTATCTTCACCACTTTGCCCTATTCCTGAACCTGTATATCCTAATTCTTTCAATCTTTCTACCAAAGGTGGATGAGAATAATGAAAAAATATATATAATGGATGTGATAATGGAAATGATTTATTTTCATTTGCGAGTTTTAATAACGCATTTACTAAATCTTCTTTACTACTTAAATCACTACCAAATTCATCTGCTGCATATTCATTGTGTCTACTCATTGCACTTATTAATGGCATAAGGAAAAATGACAATATAGGAGAAAACATCATAAAGATAATGATTACAGCATACGGTTCATTGTTAAGATTTAATTGTAGAAAAAACTCATCAGGAATATTTCCAAAAATCGCAAAAAATGCAAACATAACTAAACCCATAATCCCTATATTTTTTAATACATCACCATTTTTAAAGTGACCTAACTCATGTCCTAATACTGCTAAAAGTTCATTGTGGGATAGCTTTTCAACTAAGGTATCAAATAAAACAACTCGTTTTGTACTTCCTAATCCACCGAAATATGCATTTAGTCTATTATCTCTTTTACTAGCATCTACACTAAAAACACCAGAACTTTTAAAACCAACCTCTTCTAAAAGTTTATTTATTTTAATAGCTAATTCTTCATCTGCCAAAGGACTAAATTTATCATACATTTTATCTCTAATTAAAGGATATAAAGCATTAATCAAAATAATCACTGCAAATATAAAAGCAAACCCATACATCCACCATGATGAAAATGTTTCTATAATATATGAAAGTCCTGCGATAACAGCACTTCCAAATACTAAAAATAAAATACCACTTTTTATAGTATCTTTTATAAATAATGATGGTGTCATATTTGAAAATTCATATTTTTTATCAAGTTTAAATGTTTTATAAAGATCAAATGGTAAAGCCAAAACCCAGTTAATAATAATGAATAAATCAATAAAAAGTACAGCTTTTTGCCAACCAAAAAAAGAACTTGTAGATTCATCTAAAAAAACCAATCCAAAACTAATCCACATAAAAAATAAAATAAATTCATAAAATATACTTAATAGTGAAAGTTTTTGAGAATCTACTCCATAATCACCTGCTACTTTAAACTTTGACGGTGTTAAGATTACTGCATTTTGTAACCTTGCTTTTTTTACATAATCTATTTGCATAAATACTGTATATACATTTACTAAAAAATATATACAATAAAAAGCTATCGCAATTTCTAACATTAAATCTTGTCCTTATCAATTCTCCATATTATGAAGAAATGTTTTAATTTTGATGAAATTATATCTTAATTTTATATACTATTTCTTTTCGTGAATAATTAATGAGATTGAAGAAGAGTTTTATTAGGTGTATTCATATAGTCATATCCATTATAAATAGTATACGAACCATAGAGTATTACAGAAATAGCAGCTAGTTTCATCATAATATTTCTTAAACCAGATTGTTTAAATAATCCTACAAAAAAACCAAGAGAAAAAAGAGCAGGAACTGTACTTATTCCAAAAATTATCATCACAAGTGCACCATATAATGGATCCGCTGTACTTGCTGCTGTTATAGCAAAAAAGTATACAAAGCCACATGGTAAAAGTCCGTTTAACATCCCCAGTAGAAAAAAACTTGTAAATGTTTGACTACGAAGAAGTGCTCTAAAATTATTTTGGTACCAAGTAGATTTTGAAAAAGAATGTTCAATTAGTGCTAAAAATTTAACTTTCCCTAAAAGTGATAATCCTGTAAGTAACATTGCAGTACCTGCAATTAACCATAATATTCCATTTGCAGTATTAGAAAAAGTTGCAACACTTCCAAGATATCCAAAAATTGCACCTAAAAAAGAATACGTTAAAATTCTTCCTAGAGAATATAGTAAATGAGATAATGATTGTTGCGTTTTACTCCAACCTTGTTGTACTTTTGTACTAGAATATGCAATAACAATTCCACCACACATACCAACACAATGTCCAAAGGAACCTAAAAAAGCAATTGTAGCAATAGAGATAAAATCAATCGCTTCCATTATCTTGCCTTATTATTTGAAAATAATGTTTTACTAAAATAATTTTTCATTGTTTATTATAATATCCTGTCGTTAAATATATGTTAATACTTAATATGTAAAATTCTTATTTGCAATATTTTCAATAAAAACAGTTGCATAAGAACTTTTAGGTAAAGTAAATTCAAGAACCATACTATTATACTCCTGATTAAATTTATTTTGAATATCAGTAGGTTTTATCCACGCATCCCGTCTATAACCTTTATCATGAATAAATATATCATCAAATTCTTTCTCTATCTCACCTGCTTCATTTTTAGCTCTTAAAATATCTCGACCAGGGAGAAGTCCTGTAATTACTGTTCTATCATTTAAATTAAAAACATCACCTTCAATAGGCAGAAGTTTTTTTGAGTTTTGCTCTTTTGATAATTCTATTCTTTTAGCAAGCCAAGCGTTAAAAAAATAACTTTGATATGCTAATTTCATAAACTTATCGAGTTTTTTATCTCTTAAAATCTCTTCTCCATAACAA
>JAONGR010000091.1 GCA_028375605.1 Arcobacteraceae bacterium | reverse complement strand
TATTTAGTAATGATACTGATTGTTATGAGTAATTTAGTATATGCAAAAACAAATGTTATTGTAAGTATATTACCCCAACAAACATTCGTTGAAAAAATAGGAGGGGACAAAGTTGAAGTAACTACTATGGTAAGACCAGGAAGTGATCCACATACTTATGAACCAAGACCATCACAAATGACAGCTATAACAAAAGCAGATATTTATTTTCCTATTGGGATAGAATTTGAAGAAGCATGGCTACATAAATTTAAAGCTCAAAATGAGAATATGCAATTTGTTCAAATGACTACTGGATTAAACTATATGAAAATAGCTCAACATGCACATCATCATGGAGAACATGGAGATGAAAGTGCACCTTTTGAATGGGCAGGTTTATTTTCTTTAAAAAAGGGAATTTACACATGGAGTTTTTCTAAGTTAGATTCTAAATATGCTGATGAAAAAATGAAAATGTTAATCTTAGAAACAAAGCACAATGATAGTGAAGGTATAGAGAGTATTGAAAAAAATGCTATCTCAATATTTGAAAAAGATAATTCATCTGATATCAGAGACTTAGCCACACTTACACCAAGTAGTACACTATATAACATTACTTTTAATGAACAAAAAAATATGACAAAAGTAACTATCGATATCAAAAAAGATGGAAACTATGTATTTTTTACAGAACATATGCCTTTTGAATTTGAAAAAGATGAACACTTTTTTAAAGATTTATCGAAAAATGATGTAGAACCTCTAGCTAGTGAACCTGAATCTGATGGACATGATCACCATTCAAGTAAAGATCCGCATGTATGGACTAGTCCTGCAAATGTAAATATGATTGCAAAAAATATTTATACTACTCTAAGTAAGCAAGATCCAAAAAATAAAGAGTATTTTAAAAAGAATTATATTCAGTTTTTAAAAGAGATTAGCAAAACAGATTTCAAAATTAGAGAAATTTTATCAGACCTAGATGCTGGTTCTAAGTTTATGGTATTTCACCCATCATGGGGATATTTTGCAAGTGATTATTCTTTAACTCAATTAGTTATTGAAGTAGAAGGAAAAGAACCAAAACCTAAGGCATTAAAAGAGATTATTTCAAAAGCTAGAGAAGAAAATATCAAAGTTATCTTTGCACAAAAAGAATTTTCAGATAAAAGCTCAAAAGCAATCGCACAAGAGTTAAATATCAAAGTTATCAAAGAAACACCTCTTGCTAAAAATTGGTCAGAGAACTTAATCGAAATGGCTAAAGCAATAGCAAATCATAAATAATAAATAACAAGGAAAATAACTAAGTTATTTTCCTATAAATTGTTTATCAGAGATATCATTTAATATCTCTTTTGCAATCTCTTGTGTTTCTAGTGCAATATCATTACTTTGACTTGCTACACTTGCATTTTTTTGTGTTTGTGCATCAAGGGCATTAATTGCACTATTAATTTGTTCTATTCCTAATCTTTGTTCTTTACTAGAAACTTCTACATCAGTAATAAGTTTTAATGTATCATCTATATTAGTTTTTAAATCTCTATATCCTACTCTCATCTCTTGAGAAATAGTTTTACCTTCATTTGCTTTAACCGTAGCATTTTGTACTAAATCTTTAATCTCTTTAGCAGCTTCTGCAGATCTAGATGCAAGATTTCGTACCTCTTGTGCAACTACTGCGAATCCTTTTCCTGCTTCACCTGCTGTTGCTGCTTCTACTGCTGCATTTAGTGAAAGAATATTTGTTTGAAATGCAATTTGATCGATTACTGTAATTGAATCATTAATAGCTTCAACTTGTTCATTAATATTGTCCATTGAAATACTCGTTTTACCTGCAAGTTCTTCACCTTCTCTTACACTTTGGGAAACATCATTTGCTAAACCAACCATTTTACTTATACTCTCACCATTATTAATAACAGTTGTTGTAATCTCTTCTAATGATGCTGCTGTTTCTTCTAAAGAAGCTGCTGACTCTGTTGATGCTGTATTTAAAATGGAAACTGAACTTAATAATTGTTCTGATTTATCTTGTAAATTATCTCCATTATGTTTATTTTCTAAAAGCATATCGTTAATTGTATTACAAAGTGAGTTTAAAGAAGTTGCTACATTTCCTTTTGCATTATCTATTTTATATGTAAAATCAAGTCTTTGGTAACTTTCAAGTGCTTCATCTACTTTGATTAAATCATTATTTGTTTTATCTGAAATACAAGAAATCATTTCATTAAATGAATTTTTAAGATCTTCTAATCCTTGATTTTGAGTCGATTTGGATACTCTATTATTTAAGTTTCCAGAATTTACTTCATTTACTATTTTTTTAACATCATTTAATACTGCATTATCTGATTTAATAAGTTCATTTGTTTTTGTAATATTTTCATTTACAACATTTGCCATAGTTCCTATCTCATCTTCTGAATTAATAGTTATTAAATCTGATGATGTACTTTCTTTGTTTAAAAATTTAAAGAAACCTAACAATCCATTTTCAAAATCTTTTAAAGGTTTATTGATTTGTTTATCCAAAAAGTAATTAACAAAAATAGCAACTATTACTGCAAGAATTAGTGCAATTATTATAATTGAATAAACAACTGATGATATCTCTTCGCTTACCTTTTTTTCCATTTCAATAATTGCAGCATCAATTTCATCTGTATATGAACCTGTTCCTATCATCCAATTCCAACCGTTTAATCCCATCGCATAGCCAAGTTTTACATATTCTTTAGTATCATTGGGTTTCATATAATCATATGTAACTAACCCTCCACCATTTTTAGCAGCTGTAATTAAATCTCTTACTAAGTATACACCATTTTTCGTTTTAAGACTCATTAAGTTTTTACCTGCTAATTGAGGTTTCATACCGTGAGATAAAACTGTTCCATCAAAACTATATGTAAAAAAATAACCACTTTTAGCATAACGGATACCTTGAAGTTCTTTTAAAGCTTCTTTTTTTAGATCTTCTTCATTTCCACCTTCGACTACTTTATCATAATATTTTTTAGCTATTTGAATTCCAATTTCTACATGAGTTTTCAAGTTCTTTTCTTCTGTTATATATGCATTTTTTTTGTAATCAGCAATATTTTTGCTTGCTAAATTTTTTAAAGAATAAATTGATTCAATAGTTATTGAGGTTGAAATCAACATAATTGT
>JAONGR010000090.1 GCA_028375605.1 Arcobacteraceae bacterium | reverse complement strand
ATCATGGAGATATCCTAATTCAAGTATTTACAAGTATTAACAATAAAGAATACATACTTTACTTAAAAGATGAACTATTACAATTCATACCAAATGCAAAAATCATTGGAACAACAACAAATGGTGAAATTTCACAAAATGGTTCTATAAATGATTCAACTGTAATAGCAGTTAGTGTTTTTGATAAAACCCAAATAATCACAACTATTATAGACAATCAAGAAAATAGTTTCAATCAGGGAACTCAAATCATCAAAGACCTTAATAATAAAGAAAATTTAAATTTACTTATAACTTTTACTGATGGGTTAAATACAAATGGTGAAGAGTATCTCAATGGTATATCATCTATAAACGATAAAGTTATTGTATCTGGCGGGATGGCAGGTGATTATTCACGATTTGAAGAAACTTTTGTTTTTAATGAAAAATCAATTACTTCTAATGGTGCCGTTGCTGCAGGATTTTATGGAGATACATTAAATATACATACTGACTATAGTTTTAACTGGGAAACAGTTGGAAAGTCTCATATCGTAGAAAAATCGATTAAAAATAGGGTTTATCAAATATCAGGTATGACTACAGTAGATTTTTATAAACATTATTTAGGAAACGATATAGATAAACTTCTTCCTGCAATAGGGATTGAATTTCCATTAGTACTGGAGATAGATGGAGTAAAAACAGCCCGAGCAGTTTTAACAAAACATGATGATGATAGTTTAAGCTTTGCTGGAAATATTCAAGAAGGTAGTAAAATACAATTTGGACATGGTGATGTACAACTCATTATTGAAAAGGGTTTAGAAAGTATAAAAAATATTATACAGTCACCTATAGAATCAATTTTTATCTATTCTTGTATGGCAAGAAAAGCACTTTTACAAGATGACATAAATCTTGAGATATTACCGTTAAATAAAATTGCACCTATATGTGGTTTTTTTGCTTATGGTGAATTTTATCATGAATCAAACTGTGAACATTCAAACGCAAAATTATTAAACCAAAGTATGAGCCTCTTAGCTATTTCAGAAAATGATAAAGAGATAGACAAAATAGATCCTAACCTATTCAATGAACATATTGTAGATGCTGATGATCTAACTTTACATAGAACTCAAGCCCTCTCTTGCCTTATTAAAAGAACAACCAAAGAACTTGAAGATTTAAATGAAAATCTCAATATAAGAGTGGAAGAAGAGATTAACTTAAATTTAGAAAAAGACAATATGCTAACACTCTTACATACTCAAGCCCAATTAGGAAGTACTCTAGAGATGATTTTACATCAATGGAGGCAACCTATTAGTGCAATAACTTCAACATTGACCTCAGTACAAGTATATAAAGATGCAGCCATCTTAACAGATGATATTTTAGACCAAAACATCAATAATGTTTTAGAATATACAGAACATATAAATACAACTATTGAGGACTTTAGAGATTTATTTCAATCAACAGATAAAAATACAGAGATTCAAATAGATAGTTTAATTACAAAATCACTCACTATTATCAAACCTATATTATTAGAAAATAGAATCAATATAGACATAAATATCAATATCAATAATGTTATTTCAATCCCTGTGGGATTAGTGATGCAGGTTATATTAAATATCGTAAAAAATGCAATAGATATACTCAATCAAACAAAAACAGACAACCCTATAATCTCAATTAGTGCCTACACAGAAAAAGAAAAAAATATTATTCAAATCTCTGATAATGGAGGGGGAATTCCTGATGATATTCTTCCTCAAATATTTAAAAAGAATTTTACAACAAAAAAAGATAATGATGGAACAGGAATAGGTTTACATATGTCTAAAAAGATTATAGAAACAAAAGTAAAAGGCTCACTAAAAGCGCACAATGATAGTGATAATAAAGCAGTCTTTACAATCACTATACCGAACTAAATACTTAAAACCTAACGTTTATAGATTTTATAGTATTTATTTTTCATTTTATTAGAACTTAATCCCTCATATGCTTTTTTATATGCATCGTTTTTAATAGCAACATAAGAACATGTAGGTAAAATATTAATTTTCCCTATATCATCTTTCTCTAGTCCAATTCCAGCTGTTAAAGCTCCCAAAATATCACCAGCTCGTAGCTTATGTCTTTTCCCACCATTTATATATAGAGTAGAATACTCATATCCTAGTATTACATCTTTTTTATCTTTAATATCAGCAATAGTTAAAAGAGGAAAATCTTTATCTAAAAACTCTTTTAAGTCTTCAAAGTGATATTTATCATCAACAAAACTAATTGCCAGTCCGTTTTTACCAGCACGTGCAGTTCTACCTATTCTATGAGTATATACTTCAAAATCAAAAGGTAAATCATAATTGATAACTAAATCAACATCTTCTATATCAAGACCTCTTGAAGCTACATCTGTAGCTATTAAAATAGGATAACTCTTATTTGAAAATAAGATTAATGTTTCATCTCTATCTTTTTGTTCTAAATCACTATGCAATACTAATGGCTCGATATCAGACTCTTCTAGAAAATCTGCAAGTTCGTTACACTGTACTTTTGTATTACAAAAAATGATAACACTTTTATCACTTATTTTAAATGATTTCATCACAAAAGCATTTTTTTGGTGTGCTTCTATTTCATAAAATTTCTGTGCTATTATATTTTCATTGTGAGTTGATTCTACTTCCACTTTAATGGGATCATTTAAAATAGATTTTGACAAATCTTCTATCGTAGATGGATATGTTGCAGAAAATAATAAAGTCTGTCTTTTTTTAGGTAAATAATCAATAATAAGATTAATATCTTCAGTAAATCCCATATCAAGCATTCTATCTGCTTCATCTAGAACTAAAGTGTTTATTTCTGCTGGTGAGAAATTTTCTTCTGTTAAATGCTTTAAAATTCTACCAGGAGTTCCTACTAAAATATGAGCTTGATGAGAAAGTGAATGTACTTGTGGTTTATGAGGTACTCCACCTGTGAGTGTTAGAATTTTGATATTGTGTTCAGCACGTACAAGATCTTTTAATGTTTTTGCAACTTGCCCTGCTAATTCTCGAGTAGGACACAAAACTATTGCTTGTATTCTAAATCTTGATACATCAAGATTATTTAAAACTCCCAAACCAAAAGAAACTGTTTTTCCACTTCCTGTTTTTGCTTTAGCTATAACATCTTTATGTTCAAGTATAAAAGG
>JAONGR010000009.1 GCA_028375605.1 Arcobacteraceae bacterium | reverse complement strand
GTTGCATGTAACATTGTTAAAATATCAGGTTGAGATGTCCCACCACTTACAGGTGAATTTGCAAGATCAATTCCATCAGCACCAGCTTCTAAAGCAGCTAAATAAGCTGCAACAGATACACCAGCAGTCTCATGAGTATGTAATCGAATATGAGTATCGTCACCTAGTAATTTTCTTGCCATTTTAATAGTTTCATAAACTTTATTAGGATTAGCAGTTCCACTAGCATCTTTAAAACAAATAGAGTCATATGGTAACCCACTGTCAAGAATTTGTCTTAATGTTTTTTCATAAAAAGCTACATCGTGAGCACCTTCACATTTTGGAGGTAAATCCATCATTGTTACTACAGCTTCATGGTTTAGCCCATGCTTTTTGATACATTGTGCAGAATATTCTAAATTATTTACATCATTTAATGCATCAAAATTTCTGATTGTTGTTGTTCCATGTTTAGCAAACATTTTAGCATGTAGGTCAATTAATTCTCTACTTCCTGTATCTAACATTACTGTATTGATACCTCTAGCTAAAGTTTGTAAGTTCGCATCTGGTCCAACAATTGCTCTGAATTTATCCATCATATCAAAAGCATTCTCTTGTAGATAAAAATAAAGTGATTGAAATCTAGCTCCCCCACCAAATTCAAAATGTGTAATACCTGCTTCTTTTGCAGCTTCTACAGCTGGAAAAAAATCATCCATAAGAACACGACCACCAAATACAGATTGAAAACCATCTCTAAATGTTGTGTCCATTACATCAATATATTTTTTTGACATTGTTATTTACCTTTGTGATTGTTATAGTGTATAATTGCCGCAGTGATCGCAGCCGTAGTGTCTCTGTCATCTTTTGAGACAGGGTTATTTTGTGGTTTCCAAGAACAGACTTTCTCTTTCTCTTCTTCTGGAAAAAATTTTGCTATTAAGAACGCTTGCAATTTTAATACAAAAATCATAACTGTTAAAAATAAGAAAACAATACCCATACCTAAAGCCATGAACTTTAAAGCTTCTGAGACTAAATTTACTTCTTCCATAAATTACTCCATTTTATTTTGTTTTAAAAAGTAGGTTAAAGTAACCACTTCAAACTAAAATTTCCATATTTTATAAAAATAATGCTTTAGGACTGATTTATTTAGATGGTAATCCCATTAAAATTTAAAAATGCTATATTAATGCTATTTTTATAATATAATTTCGCACATTTTATAAATGAATTTATCTATTTTTCTTGTTATTCTAGTGTATTTTGCTGACATGTTGAACCTTTTATCTTTTTTTATGTTGAATTATTACTAAAAAGTCAATAAATATGTAAAAAAATTGCTATATGCAATCTTTTTTATCAAATAATTACAAAAATATGATATACTCATCTTATAAAATGAATTGTAGGATGAGAATTATGTTTAATATTAATGAGATAATTGAAAAACTTAGAGATGTATTGTCAAGTGAAAAAGATGATGGTAAAGTTTTTGATAAAGAGATTGCTACTGCTTTAGATTTAACTAGTGTAAATTTTGCAACAATGAAAAAAAGAAATAGTGTTCCATTTTCAAATATATTAGATTTTTGTGCATTAAAAAAGATCTCAATAAATTGGATGTTATATGGTCAAGATCCAAGCAGTTTGATTGATACCACTGATAAATACTGGATTAAATATTTTCCATCAGTAAGTGTTAGTGCCGGCGGTGGAGCATACGATGATGAGGATAATTATGAGAAACTTGATTTACCTGATTTTTTTGTAGATATAATTGGTGGAAAAGAAAATGTTAAAAATATTGAGGCTATCAATGTTACAGGTGATAGTATGGAACCAACACTAAATAATGGTAATATTATTTTTATTGATAAAACAAAACAAAATGTAAATAAAGATGGTATTTATGCATTTATTAATGAAAACGGTTTATTTGTAAAAAGAATACAACGAAGAGTGGATGGTGGATTAGATGTAATCTCTGATAATAAAGAATATCCAATGCAAATTGTAGATAAAAATGGTATTAATGTATTAGGTAAAGTTGTAAGTTCTATAGGTAAAGTTTTTTAATCTAAATCTTAATATACAATTTGATATAATATTTAAAATTTAGAATTTACGGAGTTTATAATTGGATACCTATCCCCCCTTGTGTTTAATATTTAGAAAGAAAGGTTACTTATGGAATATTTAATCTTTTTATTTTTCTTAGTTATTAGTGTTTCCTTTTTATGTTCGATATTAGAATCTATCTTATTATCTACAAATGTTTCTTATATTTCTGTGTTGGAGAATGAAAATCCAGAAGCAGGAAAACTTCTTAAAGATTTAAAAAAAGATGTTGATAAGTCAATATCATCGATACTAATATTAAATACCTTCGCAAATACACTAGGTGCAACTGCAATTGGTGTTCAAGCGCAATCAGTATTTAATAATGACAGTAATTTAGTATTAGTAGTTTCTATTGTACTTACTTTTCTTATTCTTTTTGTTGCTGAAATTATACCTAAAACAATAGGTGCAATTTATTGGAAAGAGTTGGCTCCACTTGCAGCAAAATTGATTAATTTGTTTATTATTATTACATATCCAATTATAATTTTAACTTTATTTGTTACACGAAAAATAAATAAAAATAATGATGGAGAAACTGTATCTCGAGAAGAACTCATTCATACTGCATTATTAAGCGAAGAAGATGGAATAATAAATGATATGGAATCCGATATTATCGGGAATACTTTGAGTTTAAAAGAGATTAAAATTAAAGATATCTTAACACCAAGAAGTGTTGTTTTTGCTGTTGAAAAAAATACACTTCTTAAAGATTTATTAGATGATAAAAGAACATATAAATTTTCTAGAGTACCAGTTTATGACGGAACTATTGATAATATAGTAGGGATGGTTCTAACTAAAAAAATATTTAAACATGCAATTACAAATTCAGATGTTTCGATGGAAGAAATTATGATCAAAGTGGATAGGATTAATGAAAATATTCCTGTTTTAAAAGCTCTTACAAGTTTCACTAGAACAAAAGGTCATATGCTAATTGTAGTTGATGGTTATGATCAAACAGAAGGTATTGTTACCTTAGAAGATTGTGTTGAAACATTACTTGGATTAGAGATAATGGACGAACTAGATACAACAGAAGATATGAGAAAATTGGCTACATCAAAAATGAAAGCAAAACGTAAAGAAAGAGAATCATAAAACTAAAAGTTTTTTCATATTTTCTTATGATATAATAATTTAAATTTAAGTAGGAGATAAAGTAACTATGGGTAGAGCCTTTGAATATAGAAAAGCAGCTAAAATGAAACGATGGGGAAATATGTCGCGTGTATTTCCTAAACTTGCAAAAGCCATTACAATGGCAGCAAAATCAGGGAGTAGTGATCCCGATACAAATGCAACATTAAGAAGTGCAATTACAACAGCAAAAGCACAAAACTTACCAAAAGACAACATTGAAGCTGCAATAAAACGTGCTAGTGCAAAAGATGTTGCCAATATGTCAGAAGTAAACTATGAAGGTAAATGGAAAAATGGTGTACTAATTTTTGTTGAAACTGCAACTGAAAATACAGCTAGAACAGTTGCTAATATTAAAACACTTTTTAATAAAGGGGGAGGCTCTTTAGTTCCAACAGGTTCTTTAGAATTTCATTTTGATAGAAAAGCTATTTTTGAAATGAAAACACCAGAAATGGATATTGATGATTTAGAAATGGAATTAATTGATGCTGGACTAGAAGAGATTAAGATAGAAGATGATGAAAATATTTCTATTTTTGCTGATTATACTGATTTTGGTAATATGTCTAATAAGCTTCATGAATTAGAATTAGAATATGAAAAAGGTTCTTTGCAAAGAGTTCCAAATGCTCCTATTGAAATTACAGATGAACAAATGGAAGAGCTGTCTATACTACTTGATAAACTTGAAGATGATGACGATGTTCAAAGTGTATATACAAACTTAGCATAATAATTTAAAATTTAAAGGATTGGAAATGGCAGAAAAATTTAGACTTGTAACTAGAAGTGATATGGATGGACTAGTTTGTGCAGTTATATTAAAACAACTTAACTTAATCGATGAGATTACATTTGTTCATCCAAAAGATATGCAAGATGGAAAAATTACAGTAACATCAAATGACATTATTACTAATTTACCATATTGTAAAGAAGCGCATATTGTTTTTGATCACCATGAAAGTGAAACAATAAGGAATGCTAAAGCAGATAATCATATTATCATTGCTGATGCTCCTAGTGCTGCTAGGGTTGTTTATGATTATTATGGAGGAAAAGAGAAACTTCCTAATATTAGTGAACTAATGATGAACGCAGTTGATAAAGCTGATGCAGCGCAATTTAGTGTGGATGAGATATTACATCCTGAAGGTTGGGAGTTATTAAGTTTTATAATGGATTCAAGAACGGGTCTTGGTAGATTTAAAGATTTTAGAATTTCAAATTACCAATTAATGATGGATTTAATTGATTATTGTATTGATCATGATATTGAAGATATTATGAAACTACCTGATGTTGTTGAGAGAACTGAACTGTATAAATCTTATGAAAGTAAATTTAGAATGCAGTTAGAAGATTGTTCTATTATGTATAATAATTTAATTGTTCTAGATTTAAGAGAAGAAGAAATTATTTATCCTGGAAATAGATTTGTTATGTATGCTGTTAATCCAGAAATTAATATTTCGATTCATGCTATTTGGGGATTTCAAAAGCAAAATACAGTATTTGCAATTGGTAAGTCTATTGTAAATAGAAATTCTGAAACAAATATAGGTGAATTATGTTTAAAATATGGTGGTGGTGGTCATCATGCTGCAGGGACTTGTCAAATAGATAATGATAAAGCTGAAGCTGTTTTAGAAGAATTAATAGAGAAAATTAACCTTGATGGTTAATCTTTCTTTTTTTATTTTATAGCTTCTTTTATTGCATTGATATAGCTTTTATTTGAAATAATATTCTCTTTTTTATATGCTATATCAAAAGCTGTCCCATGATCTACAGACGTTCTTTTAATAGGTAGATTCAATGACACATTGATACTCTCTTCAAAATATAATGCCTTTAATGGTGCTAATCCTTGGTCATGATACATTGCACAAAAATACTTATAGTTTTTTCGTACATGTGGTGTAAAAGCAATATCAGGTACAAGTAGATGATATGTTTCTCCAGTAAGTTTTTGAGCTTTATTGATAGCTTTTTTAATTATATTTTCCTCATCTCCCAATACTCCATTATCTCCAGCATGTGGATTTAATCCTAACACTGCAATAGGTTCTTTTTTTGAGTCTATCGATGCTGTAAAGTCAATAAGAAACTTTGTTAATTTTTTAAGTGATAAGCTTGAGGCTACTTTTTTTAATGGTATATGTTCTGTATATAATGCAACAAACATCTCTTGACATCCCAACATCATTATCGCATTTTTTTTAAATATATCTCTTAGCATATCTGTATGCCCAACATAATGTATGCCAGCTTTAGACCATGATTCTTTGTTAATAGGTAATGTACATATAGCATCCACTTTTTTTTCTTGTGCAAGTGAAATTGCATGTAGAAATGAATCATATGAAAATTGTCCAGAGTCTTTTTTTACTTTTCCTGGATGTATAGATGTTTGTTTATATTTTCCGCTGAGAATAAAATTTTTAGGTATTGAAATATTGAGATTATCTGTAGCTTTATTTAGTATTGTTTTATCTATACAATAAATTGGATTACATACTTTGGAGATTTTTTTATGATTTTGTAATGCAAGTTGAATTCCAATACCATTTATATCTCCAAGACTTATTGCAATTGATGGTAACATTATTGAATCAACTCTTTCATTTTAATAATAGCATCATGTAAACCAGTAAAAATACTTCTAGCAATTATACTTTGTCCTATGTTTAGCTCTTTAATTTCAATTATATCTGTCATATATTTTACATTTTGATAATTAAGTCCATGACCTGCAGCTACTTGTAAACCAAGGTTTGTTGCAATAATAGATGATTTTTTTATCTCTTCAATTGATGAATCAAGTTTAGTCGTTAGCTCTTTTCTTGATAACTCTAATTTTTTAATGGTATGATGGCTTTTATTTAAACCGCTATTAAGCATTGCATAAATATTTGCAAAACTTCCTGTATGTAATTCAATCCATTCTACATTGAGTTGTTTTGATAATTCAATTACTCTTTTGTTCGGATCAATAAATAAAGAAACTTCTATTTCATGTTTATGTAATTTTTTGATTACCTTTAATAGTTGGGTATAGTTATTTTCAACGTCAAGCCCACCTTCTGTTGTTACTTCTTTTCTATTTTCAGGTACTAAGGTAACTCTATGTGGTTTATTTTTACATGCTATTTCTATCATCTCGTCATTGATACTACATTCTAAGTTTACAGGTAGTTGTGATAGTTTGATGATATTTATTGTATCAGAGTCTTGCATATGTCTTCTATCTTCTCTTAAGTGGATGGTAATTTGATCAGCACCAGCTAGTTTACAGATTCCTAGTGCGTCTAAAGGGTTAGGGTCATTTATTTGTCTTGCCTCTCTTAGCACAGCGATATGGTCAATATTTACACCTAATAACATATTTAATCCTTCTATTTAATGTATGTTATTTTATCAAATATATTCTAAATTCAATTCATTATTTACATAAAATATTTCTGCATTAAAAATATTACCTCTTTGTGACTTTAAATTATTAAGTTTCAACCCATCTCCTTTAAAAAGTTTTCTTATTTGTCTAAAAGTTAAAAGTTTATTCATAAATTTTGCCCAAATGATTTTTTCACATGAGTTACATTTATATCCTTGTGAAATTTGTGTAACTTCTCCTCCACATTCACATAAAAACATAGTTGTTGATTTTGTGTCTTCATCAAATATAAGCTCCACTTTGCCATCATTGATAATTGCTTTCGTATCATATAGAGAATTTGTCGATGATTTAAATCCTTTTAACATAAAGGAATCACCTTTAAATAGTTTTTTTGCCTCTTTCTCTTTAAACTCACGTCCGAAACTGTATTTCCATACTTGAGTCTTGCAATCTTCACATTCGTACAATGCATCAAATATTTTAACATTGCCTCCACATTGACATTTTGATAATATATTTTCTTCCATAATAACTCCATATATTTAATTATGATAATTTTAGCAAATAAATTTTATATAGTTAAAAAGGATTACATATTGCAATTTAATAACTTTTAACACAGCTTTAGATAAAATCCTCTAATTAAATAGAATGAAGGAAGAGATAAATGAGTTTTATAGAGACTAGAGGAAATGACGGAATAAGAGCTAAGGAGGTAGAATTTTCAGATGCTATTTTAAATCCAAGTTCATCTTTTGGTGGACTATATGTTCCTAAAGAAATACCAATATTAGGTAGTGAATTTATAACTAAACATTTAAATACTTCATACAAAGAATTAGCATATGATATTTTAAAAGCATTTAAAATTGATATTGATGACGATACCATAAATGAAGCATTAAATTTATATGACCATTTCGATGATAAATCAAACCCCTCACCAGTTGTTAAAATCAAAGATGACTTATTTGTAAATGAACAATATCATGGACCAACGCGTGCATTTAAAGATATGGCATTACAACCATTTGGTTCTATTTTGAGTGCTATTGCTAAAAGAAGAGGGGAAGAATATTTAATTCTTGCAGCAACATCAGGTGATACCGGACCAGCTGCTTTAAATACATTTAAAAATAAAGAGGGTATTAAAGTTGTTTGTTTATATCCAGATGGTGGAACAAGTGATGTGCAAAGACTTCAAATGGTTACCGAGAATGGAAAAAACCTTAAAGTAATCGGAATAAATGGTAACTTTGATGATGCTCAAAATGCATTAAAGAATTTACTTGCAAGTCAAAGCTTTAAAGATGAATTACAAAAAGATGGTATTAAACTTAGTGCTGCTAATAGTGTTAATTTTGGTAGAATTATATTTCAAATTGTATACCATTTTCAAAGTTATTTAGAGTTATTAAGACAAAATGAAATAACTTTAGGTGAAAAAATCTATATTAATGTTCCAAGTGGAAATTTTGGAAATGTTTTAGGTGCTTATTATGCACAAAAAATGGGACTTCCTATTGAAAAAATGTTAGTTGCTTCAAATGAAAATAATATTTTAACTCAGTGGTTAACTCTTGGGATTTATGATATTAGAGGAAAAGAGTTAAAACTTACGAAATCTCCTGCAATGGATATCTTAAAATCTTCAAATATTGAGAGAGTTATTTATGATATTTGTGGAGCTTTTAGAACAAAAGAATTAATGGACTCTTTAAATGAAAAAGGTTATTTTGAGCATACATCTGCAGAGTTAGAAGTATTGAAGCAACATTTTTCTGCAACATTTAGTGATGATAGTTATGGTCTAAAAACTATTAAAAGTTTTGTAGATAACGGCTATTTGATGGATCCTCATACAGCTACTTGTATTAAAGCATATGATACTTTAAAAACTAAAAATTTAAAAACTGTTATTTATTCTACTGCTGAGTGGACAAAGTTTTCACCAACAGTATTAAATGCATTAAATGAAGATGAAGTTAATTACTCAGATGAAGTTGCTTTAAAAGAGATTGCATCTAAACTTGATTTAGAAATTCCAACATCGATTAATGAGTTATTTAATAGTGAAGTATTACATGATAAAATTATTGATATCGAAAATTTAGAGAATGAGATAATCTCTTTCTTATAATAAAAGAGAGTAGTATTAGTATAAAATATTAATACCACTCATGTATTTTTACACCAAGACTAAGACGTCTTATTTTTACATCATAATCTATTAAACTTTCTCCATACCCATAAAAATATCTAATAAAAAGATCAAAGTTATCACTAGGTGTTGGCAATATAATATCAAATTTAGTATTTCCTTTATGAATATTATAATTTAAAATATTATTTTGATGTTTTATTGAAAATCCATAATTATTATATTGATATTGGGCAAAAATATTTTGCTTTCCTATGTAGTCTTCTAAATCTGGATTATCATCTCCTTTTGTATCTGAAGATGTTTCTTTTTCATCTTCACTCCATCTATCCCAAATATTAAATCCATAAACAAGATTATTTGTTTTAAATTTTGCCATAAATTCAGTTCTATTCCAAGATCTTGAATATCCGATATCCTGCCCATTTGATTGATGTATAAAAGATAGTCTCGCTTTGTCTAATGTAGTCCATCCAAAATCCATTTGTGGCTGCCATTCTACAAAAAGTTCTGGCATATAGTTAGTTTCCCTAAAAGGTGATGAATGTTCTTTATCATAGACTTGCCAGTATGAATTTTGAGTATATGCTACAAATAGGTCTGCTGTTGTATTAAACATATTTATCACAAGAGGTACTTTTAGACTTAATTGGAACTGTGCTTCATTTGTATCTCTTTCATAGTCTCTTGTGTAGTCTCTTTGTCCATTTGAATTCCAATGCTTTTGCATAATATTTGAGGAACTGTGTCCACCGAATAATAAGTAATTATCATGATGAGACATTAAGTTAAAATTAAATGCTTCAAGGTCATAAAGAGATTTTTTATTATTATCTTTTTTCTTTTTAGCTAATTTTAATTCTGAGACATATTGTTGTATTTTTTGTAGTTTTATTTCATCTGGAAGTTTTGAGTTTTTAGTGTCTGTGATGTTTTTAACGAGATTGTTAAATAATGTTGTATTATCTATATAATTACTTCCAAACAAGAAAGGGGTAATACATAATAATACAACAAGTGCTTTTTTCAGCATATTAAACTTAGATAAGCTTAGAAAATAAACTTTGTACAAATATCTCTAAAAATTGTAAAGCAAAGATTAAAATTAATGGTGCCATATCCATGCCTCCAAACACCGTAGGAATGTACTTTCTTACTAAAGCGTAAGCAGGTTGAGTTAACCTATTTAACATCTGTACAATTGGATTATAAGGGTCAGGTTGTACCCATGAAAGTAGGGCTGATATAATAATAACCCATTTATATAAAGATATAACAGTAACAATTAATGTTGCAAATGCAACTAATAAAGAATCTATCATTTTACAATTTCTCCTAAGTAGTTTTTAATTAATGGGTATATTTCACTGATTGTTGGACCATTTATACTTCCCGTTAAGGCATATCTTAGGGGTGTAAAGAGTTTATTATCTTTTAACCCAGTTTGCTTTGTGATGTATGTTTTTAAATCAGTGATATTGTCTATGTATGGTGCCTGCTGTAAACATAGTTTTATCTGCTTAAATTCTGCTTCAAAATTTTCAAGAGATTCTTTTGGCTCAAAAATAGACGCTGTTTTTTCCTTTAATTCTTTAATTGTATCACATTCTTCTATATAAATTTTGGCTAAAGTTCCTATATCCTTATCTGCATATCCTAATATTTTTGATAATCTTAGTTCATCCATCATTTTTATATGCTCTCTATTAAGATATTTTAATTTAGAAATGTCAAATTTTGCGGATGATTTGGACACTTTATTTATATCGAACCATTCCATTGCTTCTTCCATAGTAAATACTTCAACAGGTGGATTATATCCTAGTAATATTAAGTAGTTTGCAATTGCAGCAGGAAGATATCCTTGGTCTACTAACCACTTAACTGATGATGCTTCATCTCTTTTAGACATTTTTTTACCTGTTTCAAAATCCAAAATCATTGGAAGATGAATATAATTAATATCTCTATCATATCCTAACGATTTTCTGATATGAATTTGTTTTGGAGTATTTGGAAGCTGATCCTCACCTCTTACAACAGTAGAAACATCAAATAACATATCATCAATTGCACATGCAAAGTTATACGTTGGAGATTTATCCTCTCTTAATATGACAAAACTGTCTATATCAAATGGTTCATAAGAAAAATCACCTTTTACTAAATCTGTAAAATCAATAGTATTTTCTGGTTTTTGAAGTCTCACTACAAATGGTGCATTACAATTAAATTTTGTTTCGTCACTAATCGTAGTACAAAATCCACTATATCTATATGGTCTTTTGTCTTTTTTAGCTTGTTCTCTATCTTGGTCTAAGGCTTCTTCACTACAGAAACAATTAAATGCTTTTTTGCTGAGTAAAAGTTTCATTGCCATTTGAGTGTGATATTTTATATTTTCACTTTGATGTGCCACTCTAGTAAAATTAATACTGAAAAGCTTTAAAATATCAAGAATATCTTTTTCTTTTCCTTCTATATTTCTTTTTTTATCTGTATCTTCTATTCTTATAAGTAATTCTTCATTGAGTTGTTCTGATAAAATATGGTTAAAAAGAGCAACTCGTAAGTTACCTATATGCATATCTCCAGTTGGGCTTGGCGCAAATCTTAGCAATTAAAATCCTTAAGTATATTTTTTTGATTGTATCTAATTTGTATTTAAATATGAATGAAGAGAAACCCAAGAAAATTCTTGAGTTAAGTTAGTTTTATTTTATAATTAGAAGTTATAGTATATATTTATTTTGTAACAATTGAGAAAGAAAGCTGTTTAATTTCATTATGTTCTTTTATAAAACTATTTAAATCACTAAGTGTTAAATTATTAATTTTTTCTAATTCGTGTTGAGGATAATCAAAAGGTAAACCTCTATAGTATAAATGGAAAGCCCTATTTAATCGTTGTGCAAAAGTTTCACTTCTTAATGGCTCACTTCCTAAAAGAAAGTTTTTTGCAGCTTGTAACTCATTTTTAGTTACACCTTTTTTAACAAACTGATTTACAATTTTACTTACCATCTCTTTTGCCTTTTGAGTATTAGATAATTTAGTTTGTAAATATCCTGTAAAATGAGTATGAGATTTGTTGTTTGTAATATTACCATATGCACTATAGGCTAAACCATTTTTCACTCTTATTTCCTCCATAAGACGGCTTCCAAAACCACTTCCACCAAGTATAAATGATGCAACTTTAGCTTTATAACTATCTTTAGAATTATAATTGATATTGAAAGGACTAGAAAAATAGATATATGATTGTTCTGTATCTTTTATTTCAATTTTTTCTTCTATTTTATTAGAAACATTTATTTTTTCGAATGAAGTTTTGCCTTGAGGTTGTATGAGTGTTAATGTATCTTCAATATTATTTTTAATATTTTTAAACTCTATATCTCCTCCAACTACAATAATTAAATTGTCCAAATTTAATGTTTTTTCTAAATGTTGTTGCACTTTCTTTAGAGAGATTTTTTTGATGTGTTTAATCTCTCCTTTACTTGTATACTCTAGTGGTGTATTTTTATATTGTAATTTTTTCAGATTTTTAGATGCAATATAATCAAAATCATTTTCTTTTTGTTGTAATTTACTTATTTCTAATAGTTTGATTTTATCCAAAGTAGTTTGCGTAGTATTTGGGTCTTTTAAAAGCTTATTTAGATATTTTAGGGCTATCTTATACTCACTTTTTAAACAAGAAATTTCTATAACAAATGTTTCAAAACCAGTTGATGTACTTATAGAAATAGCATTATTTTCTAATTCTCGTGCATAGTTTATAGCACCATCTTTTTTTGTACCTTCATTTAGTACTTTTGCAGATAAGTTTGTTATTCCTATATCTTTTTTATCATTTATATATCCGCTATTTTGAAAAACTAGTTGAATATTAAATATTGGTAAACTGTTGTTTTTTTCAAATATAACAGGAATATTTGTATTATTATGTTTGATCTCTTTGAGTGTAGCTGACATTAGTATCCCTTGTGTAATTAATAGTGTAAAAATAAAAAGTTTAGATATTTTTAGTATGTACATATTAGAATCTTTCTAATATGTCATATGCCGTATTTCTTTTTGCAGGATTTTCTCCAAAATCTCTAATAAGATCAATCATCTCATTTTGGTTCATTGTATTTGTAGCACCTGCAGCACTTACCACATTTTCTTCCATCATAGTACTTCCTAGGTCATTTGCTCCAAATTGCAAAGCCATCTGTCCTACATAACTACCTTGTGTTACCCATGAACTTTGAATATTTTGAAAATTATCAAGATAAAGTCTAGCAACAGCAAGAAGTCTTAAATATCTATTAGAACTTTGTGCCGGAATATTAGGTAACTCTTCTGCAAGTTTAGTATGTGCAGACTGAAAGCTCCACATAATATAGGCTCTAAATCCACCAGTTTCATCTTGTAAATCTCTTATCTTTTCCCAGTGTCCAATTATTTGTTCGTCAGTTTCAACAGTCCCAAACATCATAGTTGCCGTTGATTTTACATCTAAAAGATGAGCTTGTCTATGTACTTCTAGCCAATCTTTAACATCATGCTTTTTCGGGGCAATTATATCTCTTACATCATCATTTAGTATTTCAGCACCAGCACCTGGTATTGATGCTAATCCTTTTACTTTTAATCTTCTAATCACTTCACTGTAAGAGATTTTAGAAATTCTAGAAATATATACGATTTCTATTGAACTAAACCCATGTATATTTATCATAGGGTATTTCGTATGGATGTGTTCTACTAAATCTTCATAAAAATCTATTCTTAGTTTAGGGTGAACACCACCTTGAAAAAGGATTTGTGTTCCACCAATTTCAAGTAGTTCATCTATTTTTTTATCAATCTCATCATATGTTAGTACATATGCATCATCATCTTTTGCATGACGATAAAAAGCACAGAACTTACAATCTACCCAACAAATATTAGTGTAATTAATATTTCTATCTACTACAAATGATGTAATTTTTTCTGGATGTAGTTCGAGCTTTTTTGCACTTGCCATTTTACCTAAGTCTATAAGTGAAGCATTTTGTATTAAATCTAATGCTTCTTCATTTGTTAATCTATTTTTTGGTGTCATCTTCTTACCTTGTTTATATTAAAACTTTGAACCTAAACTAAATTCAAAACTTGATGTATCATCACCATCTTCAGGACCAATTGCTTTAGCAAAGATAAATTGTAGTGGACCTACTGGCGAAATCCAAGAGATTAAGGCACCTGTTCCTGATTTTGTTATTTGAGAAAAACTATCTTCACCTATCATTCCATAATCATAAAATACTCCCCATCTCATTTTTGCACTTGGAATAAGTGGAAAACTAAGTTCAGCAGTATTTGTGAAATATTGTTTAAAATTTGTGATATCATCATAATCATCTGGATCGAAAGCATAAGAAGAATATCCTCTTACACTTGATGGACCACCAAGATAAAAGGTTAATGTATCAGGAACATTTCCTGTATCTTCAATATATTTAAGACTATTTTTGTATCTAAAAATAATATCATAATCAGTTAGCGCTTGTAATGAATAATAGTATTTAAAATATGTTGAACTTAAAATATATTCAGTTTCTCCACCAACTCCTGCATATTTTAGACTAGTCCCTGTATTAATACCATTTCTTGGTAGATAATAGTCATCTGTATTATTGAAGTTTATATATGGGGTAATAGCACTAGTAACATATTGAGTATTTGAATCAGTGTCATATTCATATGAAATATCTTCATCATTATATGAATAGTTTATACCAACTCTTGTATTTCGATATAGACTTCGTCCTACTCCAAAACCAAAACCTTTTTCAAGTGTAGTTTTATCTCCAATATCATCATCATCATTAGTTACTTCTGTCTCATTTTTATGAATATCTGCACTACCATTATAGATGCTATCTCGAATCGCTGGATTAGAAAGTGATAATGTATAATTATTTTTCTTTGAAGAATGTTCATAGTCTACACCTAAGTTTAAACCACTTCCTAAAATATTTTTATCACTAACACTTATATTAAATAAGAATCCATCATAACTTCCATATCCACCACCAAGGGTAATATTTCCAGTTGAAGCTTCTGTAACATTAACTAGAATGTTCATGCTATTACTACTAACTCTCTCTTGTTTAATATCAACTGATTCAAAAAAGCCTGTTCTATTTAGTTTGTTTTTTGTATCTTTAAAGTCAGTTAAACTATAAAGGTCTTTAGGTGCTAAGTATACATTTCTTCTAATAACTCTATCAAGTGTTCTACTATTTCCAGATATAATTACATCGTTGATATATACTTTCTCTCCTGGTGTTACATTGTAAACCAAATCTACAGTTTTTTCGTCTTTATTCGGTTTTATATCAAATGTGACATTGGTATATGCATATCCTTTATCGGCAACTTGTGTTTTAATATATTCTTGATCTTTTCGTAAAAAGGCAATGTTAAATACATCATTTTTTTCAAGCTGCAGTTTTGGATAAACTTTTTCGACAGATAATATATTTTCATCAAGATAAATGATTGTATTATTTACTGTATATTGACTTCCTTCAATAATTGTATATTCTATAGTTGCTGTATTTGTATTGAAATCAACTTTCGAAAATGCGGCAGTTACTTTAGCATCTAAATAACCATTTTGTAAATAAAGATCTCTAATTCTTGGACTATCAAAAGCTAATTGTTCAAAATCCATCTCTCCATCATTTCGTCCAAAAAACCATGTAAAATAAACATCTGTTTCTTTATTTGCAATTACTTCACTAAATGCGTCTCTATCTAATGCTTTTGCACCTTTAAATGTTATATTGGTAATGGTTATAGGATCACCTTTATTTACATCAAACTTTATTAATACACTTGTGTCATTAATATTTGTAACTGTTACTTCTGCAACTGAATTAATATATCCTTCTCTCTCAAGAGCCAATAAAAGTGCTTTTTTTGCTCTTTGTATTTTTTCTTTTGAGTACATATTCCCTTTTTTTACATTCATACTTCTATAAAGAACTCGTAAATCGTCTTCTCGAGTTTTATAACCTGTCATCTCAATCTTTGCGATAAATGGTTTTTCTTTAAATGAAAAGGTAAGTATTGAATTTTCATTACTTACAGAAATATTACTAAAATAATTAAATTTATAGAATTTTTTAATTGCGTTATTTATCTCTTCATTTGAATAGCTATCTTTTTGTAAATTTACAGTTTCTAATGCTACCTGATTTGATATTTGTGTTAGTCCAATAAACTTAATTTCTTTATAATTTTGAGCTGAATATAGATTTAATGAAATTAATAATATGAAAATGATTTTTTTATACAAATTTTTTCCTTGTAAAATATTAAGTTAAGAGTTTATCTAAAAGATAATTATAATACATTTAAGTTACTTTAATCCTCGAACAAATGTATATAGTACAGGTAGATATAAAAGATTTAAAATTGTTCCCCATGCCAAACCAAAACCAAGAGCAATTGCAATAGGCTGGAAGATAACTGCTTGACCTGTAGCAAAAAAGATAAGTGAACTCATCCCTATTAAAGTTGTAATTGTTGTCAATACAATTGGTCTAAATCTTTTTGTTGCTCTATAAAATACTTGTTCAATATTTTTTGCCTTTTTAAGGTAGGTCATCATAATAATTCCATCATTTATAACAACACCTGCAAGCCCTAAAGCTCCTATAATAGACGGCATTGATAGATTTAATCCTAATAATTTATGACCAATTAAAACACCTAAAAATGAAAAAGGTATAACCGACATTAAAATAGCTGTTTCACGAAATGAATTAAACAAATATAACATAGCTAAAGTAATAAGCGTAAAAGCTAATATTGCAGCATACATCATGTCTTGTGCTAACTCTTTTTTCTTTTTAGCTTCACCTTTTTTGACTATAGATATCCCCTTTTTTCTAATCTCTTGGAGTAGTGGTTCTATTTGTTCCATAACTTCTGTTGATGTAATGATTTTTGTATCTACATTTGCATAGATATAAAAATTTTTCTCTCCACCATCTTTTGTGAGTTGTTCAAATGATTTTTGTTTTGTAAATTCTGCAATTTGATTCAGACTTACAATTTTTCCACTTGAAAGTTTAATTGGAGTATTTTTAAAATCTTCAAAATCATTTTTATTTAAACTTTCAATTTTTAAATCTAACATCTCTTTATCATCAAAGGAGACTGATTTCTTTTTTGACAAGTACATATTTGATAAATATGACCCAATATATGACTCTGTAATTCCTAATTGTTCTCCATAAGTATTAATTTTTAGTTTAATTTCATCAATACCAAATTTAGCACTATTAGCAACTGATTTTGTTCCTTCAATAGATTCAAGCTTTTGTGTTAATTGTTCTATTGCTTTTACAATCTCTTCATTATTATGAGATACGAGTCCTATTTTTATATCTGCCTTAATTGGTCCAACTTTTCTTTCTAAGATAACTAAGTCCGTTAAATTATATATCTCTTTATATTTTTTTTGAGATAAAAAAATATTTAATTCTTTTGAAAGTTCTTGTGATGTTTTGGTTCTTGTTCTTTCTTCTTTATTATAATAAAAACTAAGATAAGGAGTAATGTAGTTATCTAAAAAGTTACTCGCTGCAAGTTTTTCTAACTCTACTGTCATATACATAACATATGGAAAACTCTCTGTATTATTTCCACTATCTTTTCTAAATCCAGCACGAGAACTAATACCTTTTATATGATATTTGTCTTTTTCTAATATTAAATCTTGCTCTATTTTTTGAACTATTGCAAATGATTCTTCTAATGTAGTATTTTGATTTGCTTTGATGGAAATTTTTATATCATTTGCATCAAATGATGGAAACATTTGAAATTTTGATGTTTTTATTGAGACAACAATCAATAATGGCACTAAGATTATAAATATAACTAAAAAAGATTTTTTCCATCTCATAAAAAAGTGAATAATTTCACTATAAAATTTATTTACATAACTCCAGTCTGTTACTTTTGCACCATTTTTTAATGTATGTGCTGCATGTATTGGTAGAAAAATAAATGATTCAATAAGTGATGCTACAACTAATGCAGATAAAGCGATAGGAATAAGCTTCATCACTTCCCCCATTGTACCACTTATCATCAAAGCAGGTAAAAATGAAAATAGAGTAGTGATACTTGCAATTGTAACAGGCTTGACCATTTCATTTGCACCTTGAATTGCTGCTTCTTTTGGTGGCATTCCTTCTTCTATATGTTGTTGTATATTTTCGCTTACTACAATGGCATCATCTACAACAATACCAATAGCAATAAGTACTCCGACAAGAGAAATAAGATTTATACTATATCCTAAAATATACATATAAAATGCAGCTATAACAAATGATGTTGGTATCCCTAAGAAGATAATAAATGACATTCTTCCATTTATAAGTAACCAAACAAGTAAAACAATAAATATTATACCAATAGCAATATTTGATCCAACAATATCAAGTCTTTCTTTTATTTTTTCACTGTTATCATCACTTATACTTATTTGAATATCATGATTTTTTAATTGAGTTTTTTTGAGTAACTTTTCTATATTTTTAGATATTGCCATCGCATTTGCCGTATCCAATTGCTTTAGAGATAGTGATAAAGCATTTTTACCATTAAATGAATAAAGTGTATTTGAATCTTCATATCTTTTTTGTATTTCAGCAATATCTCTTAAGTATACAGTACCTGTTGATAATTTAATAACTGTATTTGCTAATTCAATAGCAGATTTTGCACCATTGTATGTTGAAATATAGTAATGTTTTGTTTTACCCTCAATTGTACCTATTGGAAAAATATAGGATAATGTTCCTATTGCTGTAAAGAGTTCTGATTTATCGATATTGTAAGCTTCAATCTTTTTATCATCAAGTAAAACTTCATAATATTTGTCACTATCTCCATAAATTGTAACTTCACTAATTCCTGATACTGTCAAAATGTCACTTTTAAAATCTTCAGCAAACTCTTTCATTTGATCAACATTAAGTTTTTTTGATGTTAAGGATATATTTATAAGGTCACGGTTTCTCTCTAAAACTGTTACTGTGGGTTCATCCATATCACTTGGCAAGTTAGTAGTTGTTAAAGATACAGCATCTTTAACTTTATTAGACATGGCATATCTATCCTTGCCTTTTTGTAACTCTAAAATTATTGTGAATTTACCAGGGCTAATAACTGTAGTTGTGTCTACTACACCTTCAAGAGATTTTATATTATCTTCTATTTGCGTAACCGCCATTTTATCTAATATATCAACACTAGCACCAGTATAAGAACCTTTAATAGAAATCATATCAAGATCAAAGCTTGGAAATATTTCTTTTGGCATTTTATTATATGAAAAAATACCCAAAGCAAATATAAGAGCAAAAAGAGTATAGTTCATTCTTGAGTTTTCTACAAAAAATCTTAAAAATCGTTCAAACATTAATTTTCCTATAATAATATAATATTAATTCGATTATATTATAATGATATTAATAGAACGTTAATGAGCTTTATTAGTATTAATTAGAAGTGATAGAAAGTAAAATAAAAATGAAAAATAAATTAAAAGAGATAGTATTATTTCGTAATCTAGATGATAAAACGTTAAACAATATTTACGATATAACTTCATGTATAAAATATAAAAAAGGGAATATTATTTTCTATGAAGGTGATAGTTCTAAATATTTATACTGTTTGGTGACAGGTATAGTTAAACTATATAAAGTTAGCTCTTCAGATAAAGAGATAATTATGAAATATTTTCATTCTCATGAACTTATAGCAGAAGTTGCAAATTTTGAAAATATTCCTTATCCTGCAACCTCTATTGCATATACTGATGTGGAATTATTAAAATTAGATTTTGAAAAATTTAGAAAGATTATATATACTAATCCTGAATTGTCTTTTCAAATTCAATCATCTTTAATCCAAAAAATAAAGAATTTAGAACAAGTTATCTCAAGTCATTTAGTATTAGATGCAAAAGATAGAGTTGCAAAATTTATTTATGATAATCCAAAAGAATTTTTTCAGATAAAAAATATTGAGATAGCTAAAATTTTAAATGTAACACCAGAAACATTATCTCGAATTTTACGAACATTTAAAAATGAAAAGCTAATTGATATGACAACTAAAACAGTAGATAGAGAACGATTACAGTTCTAATTTAGGGATTAAAATATAGATATGTTATCTATATTTTAATTTTATTTAATAGTGTTTCTTCACTTAAAAGATCAGCATCATATTTGATGATGATAATATTTTCTGTATTATTAATATACCACTCATCACAACCATTTAAGTTATCAAGTTCATTAAACTTATTTTTATCTTTATCATCTAAGTCTAAGTAAGCGATTTTTTTCTTTAATGGATTTGGTAACGTAGCTATTAAAATTATCCATACTATCGAAACAATTACAATAAACATAGAAATATCATGTAAACTTCCTAAAAAAGTCCCATCACTCCCTTCTATTAAATAGATACCACCTACAAAACCACCTATAAAAGTACCAAAGTATCCAAATGAGTTAAATACACCTAATACTTTTCCTTTTTCATGAACTTTGATATATTTAGTAGTAAGTGATTGCATAATTGGTTCATGCATATTAAAACCAATAAAGAAAACTACAACTCCAATTAAAAACCATGTGTCTGATGTTGCATTTCCAATTAAATAATAAGACAGTGCAAAAAATACGATACCAATAAGTAAAATTTGTTTAAATTTTCCTTTTTTCTCAGCCAAAACAGCTGCTGGTCCCATAGCAAGAACACCTGCAATCATAGCTGGAAGATAAACTTTCCATAAGTCAGTCATTGCCCAATCAAAATTTCTAGTAAGAATAATAGGAATAATCATAAATGCAAAAGTCATCATACCTTTTTGTAAAAAGTTAGTAATATTCATTTTTATTAAATTAGGATTTGTCAAAAATGATATTTTACTATGATTGTGATATGTGTGTGTTACAACTGGAGGATTTGGTACTTTTTTTATTAAAATAAAAATAGAAATAATTGCTAAAGCTGCTGTAATCCAGAATAAAATATCAATACCCGCATAAGCACCAATTAATGGACCAACAAGCATTGCAATTGCAAAACTTGCTGCTATACTTCCACCCATTAAAGCCATTGCTTTAGGTCTTTCTTCTTCTCTTACAATATCACTAATCATTGCAGTTACAACAGCTCCAATAGCTCCTGCACCTTGTAAAAATCTACCAAGTAAAAGCATTAACATATCATTTGAAATGGCACAAACTATAGATCCTATTGCAAATAGTAAAAGACCCATAATTATTGTTCCTTTTCTACCTAGTTTATCACTCATTATTCCAAATGGCACTTGAAATATCATTTGAGTTATAGCATATCCACCAATTACTATTCCTACAAGAGTAGGTGTTGCCCCTGGTAAGTTTAGAGCATATACTGAGATAAGAGGAAGTACTATGAAAAGTCCTAAAAATCTAAATGCAATGATAAGACTTAATGGCATAATTGTTTTAAACATATAATTTACCTTTTAATTAATTTACGCGATTATATCCAAATAAGTGTAAATAAGAATAAATATTTTATTTTTATGTTAGAATCTTAAAATTAAATTTAGGATGGATAATGAATATTATAATTGCTTCTTCAAATAAAGGGAAAATAGCTGAGATACAAAGATGGTTACCTGAACATATAGTTACCCCATACAGTGAAATACTGGGTTCATTTGAAATAGAAGAAACTGGAATTACTTTTCAAGAAAATGCTATTATAAAAGCAAAAGATATAGTGAAAAGATTAGTAGAATCTGGATATGAAAAAGAGTATATAGTGATTTCTGATGATAGTGGTATTACTGTTCCTGCGATTAATAATGAACCAAATATTTATAGTGCAAGGTATGCTGGTCTTGATGCAACTGATAAAGATAATAATGCAAAGCTTATCTCAAAATTAAAAGAAAAGAATATTTCAAAAACAAGTGCATTTTATACTGCATGTTTAGCTGTAGCATATAATGGAAAAATCTACACTACACACGGTTGGATGCATGGCGATGTTATCTCTATAGAAAAAGGAGATGGAGGATTTGGATATGATCCTCTTTTTATACCTACTGGATATACTGAAACTCTCGGTACTTTAGATAATAGGGTTAAAAAAGAGTTAAGTCATAGAAGTAAAGCTCTAGCTTTAGCAATGAAAGTTATTTCTGTAATTTTAAAACAAAATATCAATTAAGTAAGTTTTTTTTGCGTTTGGCAAAATTATTTACTTTTGAACGATTTCCACATATTTCCATACTACACCAACGTCTAGAGTGGTTTCTAGATGTATCAATAAAAAATAATGAACACTTATGATTATCACATTTTTTTAAGTATTTAAACTCTTGTGAACTCAATAATTTAGTCACTCCAATTACAATTTGTACCAATAAATGATTTTTTTCTTTTTCTGTAGATATATATTGTAATTCATATATATTATCATTCGATATAATTTGAGGGTATACTTTATTTTTAATTAGTATATTATTTGTAGTTTTTACTATATTATCTAGCGAATTTTCTATTTCAAGATATTGCCTGAGATTAATTCTTAATAATTCTCTGAAAATTAGAATCTCTTTGAAGTATTTTTCTTTTAGTTCTGGTTTTAACTTTTCTTTTGTTTCAATTAGATTAACTTTCATAAACCAGTCTTGAACATCATCATATGATTGGAAATACTCTACTATTTCACCATAAGGGCTAAATTGAGTATTGATAAAGTCTGTTACATAGTGTTCGCCTATAAGTAAAAATGGTTTTATAATTGTTTCCTTTTTATTTTATAATAACATGAATACTCTTAGACAAAATTTATAAAATTTTACTAACTATTAAAAGTATATTGACAGGTTAGATTAAAGATGCTACTATTTTACATAACTATCTAAATTAGTTTTAGTAGTTAGTAAAATAAAGGATATAAAGGATATAAAGATGAAAGTAGGACACGTAGGAATCAATGTAAATGATATGCAAATATCAAAAAGGTTTTATATGGAATTATTTGATTTTGAAATAATTTTTGAAGAAACAAAAGAAGATAGAAAGTACATCTTTTTAGGTCATGATGGAGAAATAGTAGTTACTTTATGGGAACAATCAGATAAAAAGTTTTCAACGAATAGCGCAGGATTACATCATTTAGCGTTTATAGTTGACACTATAGATGAATTAATTATTTTTGAAAAGAAGCTTGAATTACTAAAAGTAGAAAAAATTTATGATAAAATTGTATCTCATGCAGAAGGTGCAGATTCTGGGGGAATATACTTTTATGGTCCAGATTCTGTTAGATTAGAAGTATGTGTAGCAACAGGTATAGATAAATGCAACCCTGGAGTAAAAGAAGATTCCTCATGTGGTTTTTTTTAGGATAAGTTATGAATGAAGTTTTCCATGAAGGAGAATATCACTTGCAAGAACTTATGGGTGTCAGACAATCTTCTGATGCTCTAGCTTCCATGGTAAAAGATACGATACCTCAAATCGCAAAAGATTTTTTAATAAATTTAAAATTTTGTGTGATAACACTCAGTAAACAAGAAGATGATTTAACAAGTGCAGTTATTTATGATATGGATAGTTTTATATCAATAATAGGTGATAAAGCTATTGATATTAGCTTGAGAAATAGCAGTTTCATAGATACTGATTATTTTAAAGAGGATGAATTTTCTATTGGATTTTTAGGTTTAGATTTTGAAAAAGCAATGCGTATAAGAATAAATGGATTAGCTAAGATAAATAATAATACATTAAGAATCTTTGTAAATGAAGTATATTCAAACTGTCCCAAGTATATTATAAAACGTATCTATAAATCAAATTTGAAAGAAAAACTTATTCAAAATGTACAAAATTATCCAAAATTAACAACTGAAATTATGGATATGATTTCACAAGTAGATACATTTTTTTTATCTTCCTTACATAAAAACAAAGGTGCAGATATTTCACATAGAGGTGGTAATAAAGGTTTTTTAAAAGTTATATCTTCTAATGAAATACAGTTTGATGATAAACCTGGTAATAACCTCTATAATACATTAGGTAATATTTATACAAATTCAATAGTAAATATATTACTTATAGATTTTGAAAATAACAATACTTATTTAATATTAGCAAGAGCCTCATTTACGAAGATATATGAAGATGAAAAGTATATTTTACGAATAACCCTTAGCTGTTCTAATATAATTAAAAATACTAATAGTTTCTTAATGGATTATAGTTCTAAATTAAATTAAAACTATTTTAAGATATAATAATCTTTATGGTAAAAAAAGCAACAAAAAAAGATATTATATTTATACGAGATAGATTTTTAGAAGAGTATAATGATGCTGTAACAGAGCTTACATATACGAATGACTATGAGCTTTTAATAGCAATCATACTTTCTGCTCAATGTACAGATAAACGAGTAAATATCATTACTCCTGCATTGTTCAAAAAGTATCCCTCTTCAAAAGAACTTGAGATAGCAGAGTTAGAAGATGTAAAAGAGTTACTTAAAAGTTGTAGTTTTTTTAATAATAAAGCAAAAAATATTATCAAAATGGCACAAAGTGTAGAGTCAGATTATCATGGTGATATTCCTCACGACACAAAAGAACTTATGAAACTAGCTGGTGTGGGTAATAAAACTGCAAATGTATTTATGATAGAAGCAGATGGTGCGAACTTAATGGCAGTTGATACTCATGTATTTAGGGTGTCACATAGACTGGGATTAGCCTTTGGTAAAACAGTGGAACAAACAGAAGTTGAATTAGTAAAAAAGCTTAAAGATGATTTGCATATTTTTCATCAAGCAATGGTTTTATTCGGACGATATATTTGTAAGGCAGTTAAACCAGATTGTGAAAAGTGTTTTTTAACTGAAGTTTGTAAAACAAAAGAAACTTTTAGAGTAGGTTAGGGTATGAAGTATTTTATTTTTATGTGTTTAAGTTTAGTTATGTTGGTTAGTACAGGATGTAGTTCTAAAAAAGTGGAGCATACTAAAAATGAAATAGTATTAGCACCTCAAGAAAATATATTTTCAACAGAATATACAGATGAAGAGATAGAAGAAGATGCTTTTTTAGAAGAGTTTGAAGAAGAGATGTTTGTAGAAAAAAAGCCAGATCCTTTTGCTGGATATAATAGAGTTATGACTAGTTTTAATGATGGAATGTATGAATATGTACTTGCACCAACATCTAGAGGATACCGATATATTGTCCATAAAGAGATACGAATGAGTGTAAATAATTTTTTCCAAAACCTTTTATTTCCAATTCGTTTTGTAAATAATTTATTACAAGGGAAAGTGAAAAATAGTGCAGATGAG
Source organism: Arcobacteraceae bacterium (assembly GCA_028375605.1). Lineage (GTDB taxonomy): Bacteria > Campylobacterota > Campylobacteria > Campylobacterales > Arcobacteraceae > JAIOSF01. The sequence goes on along the minus strand of JAONGR010000009.1, from coordinate 22,821 downwards.
GCAGGTAGATTTTTAATTAACAGTACTATTGGTGTATTAGGGTTATTTGATCCAGCTAAAAGTTATTTTAAACTAGAAGCTCATGATGAAGATTTCGGACAAACTTTAGGTTTTTATGGAGTAGGTGCTGGACCTCATATTGTTCTTCCTTTCTTTGGACCATCAAATTTAAGAGATATATTAAGTAGATATCCAGATTATTTACTTACACCTATTGATTACAATGAGGAAAGAAGTTATAACTTAACAAATAGATATACAGAATCATTAGCAATAAAAGCATATGAAAGAGTCAATTATGTATCCCTTCATGAAGGTGCGTATGAAAAAATGAAAAAAGATGCAGTGGATTTATATCCTTATTTACGAGATGTATATGAACAGTTTAGAGAGAAAGCAATAAAGGAATAATATGAAACGATTAGCTTTAGTTATTATTGGTCTATGTTTACTGACGCAAAGTTTAATTGCGGATGAAAAAACTATTTTGAAACAACATTTTTTATCAAAGATAGATGAAGTTATACTTATCGTAGAAAATAATACGATTGATAGAGAGTTAAGAAATAGTAAAATAGTTCAAATACTCACACCTATGTTTGATTTTACACTTATGGCAAAATTGAGTTTAGGTAAAAAATGGAGAGAACTAAATAGTATAGATCAAACAAACTTTGTAAATCTATATGTTAAGAGAATGAAACAGTCTTATTCTTCTAAAATAGATTCATATAGTAATGAAAAAGTTGAAGTAACAGAGATAAATTTATTTAAAAAAAATAGAATACAATTAACAACTAATTTATTGAGTAAAGAAAATAAACTTGAAATAGTGTATAAATTTTACAAACCAAAACAACTCAAAATAGATAAAGATCGTTGGCTCATTTACGATATAGTTATTTTAGGAGTTAGTATTTTAAAAACGGATAAAGCTCAATTTAGAGAATTTTTACGAACAAAGACAATACAACAGCTTATGAAAGAGCTGTAAATAAACTAATATGTTATCTAACTTTTATGAGAATTACCTTCTAAAATATTCTAAACTTTCTTTTAGTATTATTTCTATCCTTATGATAGTAATGATAAATTTTGCATTGAAGTTAGAAATAGATAGTAGTGCAGAGACCTTATTATTAAAAGGTGACAAAGATTTAGCGTTTACAAGAGAAATATCGAAACGATTTACGGCGAAAGATTTTATTGTTATTACCTATAGTGTTGAGGATAATCTTTTAAACAATACTAACATAAAAAATATAGAAAATATACAAAACTCACTTAAAAAAATTAATACTGTAGAATCTATTACTTCAATTTTAACAGTCCCTCTTTTACAGTCACCTATACGACCAATTAAAGAGTTAGTAAGTGATATTAGAACATTGCAAAGTGTAGGAATAGATAAAGAATTAGCAAAACAAGAGTTTTTGAATAGTCCAATATATAAGAACAATTTAGTAAGTAAAGATTTTAAAACGACAGCTTTACTTATTAATTTAAAAAGAGATAAACAATATTTTGAGCTTATCAATAAAAGAGATAGTTTTCTAATATTTGAACAAAATAAGTCCTTAACGGATGATCAATTACTAGAGTTAGAAAAAGCAAAAAAAGAATTAAAACAGTATAGGGATATTCTTAGAATTCAAAATCACCAACTTATTTTAGATATACGAAAAGTTAAAAATGAATTTGAAAAATCTACCAATGCAACAATTCACTTAGGTGGAGCAAGTATGATTGCGGATGATATGGTAGAGTTTGTTAAAACAGATTTGAGTACTTTTGGATATGTCATCGTAAGTTTGCTTGTTTTTATTTTATATATATTATTTCGTGAAATTAGATGGGTATTGATACCTTTATTTATTTGTAGTGTCTCAATCATTATTACTAGCGGATTTTTAGGTTTATTTGCTTGGGAAATTACAGTTATTTCATCAAATTTTATCTCTTTACAGCTTATTATGAATATGTCTTTGGTAGTACATTTGATTATTAAATACAAAGAACTACTTAGTTTACATCCTAATAAAACTCAAAAGGAACTTGTAATAGAGACATGTAATTCTATGTGGAAACCCTCTTTTTTTGTTGTTCTTACAACGATTGCAGGATTTAGTTCTTTAGTATTTAGTGGGATATTGCCAATAATTACTTTTGGTTGGATGATGAGTGTAGGTATAGTGGTATCACTTATTATTACTTTTCTTTTATTTCCTACTGTATTAGTCTTTTTTCAAAAAAGTAATATCAAGCATGCAGATAAAAACAATACATCATTTACTTCAAGTATTGCATCAATCGTATTTTGTTATAAGAAGGTAATTTTATTTTTTAGTGTAATGATTATTATATTTTCGATTACTGGTGCAATGAAACTACGGGTAGAAAATAGTTTTATTGATTATTTTAAAAAAGATACTCAAATTTATCAAGGTATGAAACTCATAGATCAAAAACTAGGAGGAACAACACCGCTTGATGTTATTATTACTTTTAAAGAAAATAGTGATGAGGTAACAGATTTTAGTATCAATAATAGTCTTGATATAGAGGAAGATAGTGAACTAGATAGCTTTGAAGATGAATTTGAAATATCAGATGAAGATAAGCAACAGTATTGGTTTACTTCATCAAAAATGGATAAAATTACATTGGTTCATAACTATTTGGAGTCTTTAGAGCCTATAGGAAAAGTCTTATCATTAACTACATTATTAGAAATAGGTAAGTCTTTAAATGATAATAAAGAATTAGATAGTCTTACTTTGTCACTTATCAATAAAGAATTACCTTTAAAATATAAAGAGATGATTTTTACTCCATATATAAACATTGAAAATAATATGGCACGAATTAGTACACGAGTTGTAGATAGTTTACCTGAATTAAAAAGAGATGAATTACTAAAAAAAATAGATAAAGAGTTAGGTGAACTGTTAAATCCAAAATATGAAGAATATAAAGTTTCAAATCTGTTGGTGATTTACAATAATATGTTGCAGTCTTTATTTGATTCCCAAATAAAAACAATAGGACTAGTTGTACTTATTCTCTTTATTATGTTTCTCATTTTATTTAAAAGTTTGAAAATAGCTGTAATTGCTATTATTGTAAACACTGTTCCTGTTGCAGTAATATTTGGATTTATGGGTTGGATGAATATTCCATTAGATATGATGACTATAACTATTGCTGCTATTAGTATAGGGATTGCAGTTGATGATACAATACATTATATACATAGATTTAGATTAGAATATAAAAAATCAGATGATCTCGTTTTATCTATACAAAATGCACATAAGAGTATTGGAAAAGCTATGTTTTACACTTCTACAATTATAATGATAGGTTTTTCTATTTTGGTTTTGTCTAGTTTTATTCCTACTATTTATTTTGGAATTTTAACTGTTATTGCTATGTTTATGGCGATTGTTTCAGATTTACTACTTTTACCCGTTTTACTCATATTATTTAGATTAAAGTGATTTAAAATATTACTATTCTTCCCATTTCTCCAAGAGTAGGCGATTATAAGTAAATTTAATACTCTTTTGCATAATAATTTACTAGAATAATACTTAAGATATTTAATTTATATCATCAGATCAATATTAGGAAAAAAACATGTTAGTATTTATTTTAAATGCAGGAAGCTCGTCATTAAAGTATCAATTAATGAACCCAGTTACTCAAGAAACTTTAGCAGTAGGACTTTGTGAAAGAATCGGAATCGATGGTGTTTTAAAACACGAATTTGGTGATAATCAAAAATTAAAAGTTGATGTTTCTATGCCTACTCATAAAGAAGCTATTGAGCTAGTTTTAAAAACATTAACAGATGGAGAAGGTAAAGTTATTTCATCAATTAATGATATCGAAGCTATTGGACATAGAGCAGTTCATGGTGGTGAAGATTTTGCAGGTTCAGTAATGGTTACTGATGCAGTTATCAATAAGATGAAAGAGTTAATACCGTTGGCGCCATTACATAACCCTGCAAATATTATGGGTATGGAAATTTGTCAAGATTTAATGCCAGGTAAACCAAATGTTGCGGTATTTGATACAGCATTTCATCAAACAATGCCTGATTATGCTTATATGTATGCATTACCTCATGAGCAATATACTAAACATGGAATTAGAAAATATGGTTTCCATGGAACATCTCATTACTTCGTATCAAATGAAGCTAGAAATATGTTAGATAAAAAACAAAACACAAGAATTATTGTATGTCACTTAGGAAATGGTTCTTCTGTTTCTGCTGTACTTGATGGTAAATGTATCGATACATCTATGGGTCTTACTCCTGTTCAAGGTTTAATGATGGGAACTCGTGCTGGTGATGTTGGTGCAGGTGCTATTCAATATATGATGAGTAAGGAAAACATAACTATTGATGAAGCCTTAAATATTATGAATAAAAAATCAGGAATATTAGGAATCTCTGAAAAATCATCAGATCTTAGAGAAGTTCTTGAAGGTCAAGCAAATGGTGATAAAAAATGTGACTTAGCTGTAAATATGGTTGCATATAACATCAAAAAGTATGTTGGTGCTTATGCTGCCGCACTTGATGGTGTTGATGCGTTATGTTTTACAGGTGGTATTGGTGAAAATGCTGCTTTAATTAGAGAAAAAGTTTGTGCTGGTCTTGATGGAATGGGATTAGTTGTAGATCCTGTTAAAAATAACAAAAGATCGCAAGAATCTAGAGATATTGCTACAAATGGTTCTGCTGGTAGAATATTTGTAATCCCTACAAATGAAGAGTATGTTATTGCTAATGATACATATAAAATTGTTACAGGTGTAAAATAATAAATATTATTTATTATTAAAAGATAAAAAGGGGTTTGATTGATTTCAAACCCCTTTTTTAATAAATATGTTATTTTATATACAACTCCTTATAACAATTATTCACTCAAATTGGATAGAATAAATACATGATAGAGAATAATAACTACACAGACTACTTAATTTTTACAGATTTAGATGGAACTTTATTAAATCATGAAAATTACAGCTTTGAAGATGCATCTGAGATGCTTTCAATTATAAAAAAAAATAATATCCCTTTAATTATTGTAACGAGTAAAACAAAAGATGAAGTGATCTTGTTGCAAAAGAGATTAGATATAAAATATCCATTTATTATAGAAAATGGTGCAGGAGTATTTATCCCTAGTAAAAATGATTATGAGATAATCGCTCTTGGGACAAAATATCAAGAAACGATTGAAGCTTTTCAAAAATACTCACAAGGTATTGATATGAAAGGTTTTAGTCAAATGAGTGATCAAGAGGTTTCTTCATTAACAGGACTTTCTATAGATAAAGCAGCCTTAGCAAGAAAAAGAACATTTAGTGAACCATTTATTTTAGGTGATATTACACAATTAGAATCATTAAAAATAAAAGCAAATCAAGATGGTTTTGATATAGTTAAGGGTGGTAGATTTTATCATCTAATTAGTTTAGGACAAGATAAGGCAAATGCTTTAAAAGAACTTCATGCTTACTATGAAAAACTTCATAATAAAACATATAAAACTATTGCTTTAGGGGATGGTGAAAATGATTTAACAATGCTTGAAGCTGCAGATCAAGCTGTATTGATTAAAAGATTTGATGATACATTTATTGATTGTAATATTAAAAATGTCATTAAAACTGATGATATAGGACCAAAAGGTTGGAATGAAAGTTTAAAGAGGTATTTTTCATGTTAAATAAAAAGAATCTATTAGATGTGATTACTCACTCATTAGAAGCGATAAATCCCGCAACTCTTATAGAAAAAAACTGTTCTTATAAAGATGATATATTAACAATACAAAATAAATCTATTAAGCTTCCCAAAGAGAAAAAGGTTTATATCCTTGGTTCGGGAAAAGCTGTTCAAAGTATGGCAAATTCTATTCATACAATACTTGGTGATAAAGTTGAAAAGATGTTATTAGTAGGTCCCTATGAAAAAGAGATAAATATCAAAAATGTAGAGTATTGTCAAAGCACACACCCTTTACCTTCCGAGAAAAGTCTTGATGCTGCTTTAAAAATGACTGAAGAATTAAAAAAACTAAAACGTGACGATATTTTTATATATCTTTTATCCGGAGGTACTTCTGCACTTATGGAACTTCCTTCTGAATCGATTACCTTAGATGATTTTATCTATGCAACTACATTGATGTTAAAAAATTCAATGCCAATAGAAGCTATTAATTGTGTTAGAAAACATCTCTCCCAAGTAAAAGGAGGAAGACTTTCTTCCCTAACAGATGCATCAGGTTATGTGTTAGTTTTAAGTGATGTATTAGGTGATAACTTAGAAGATATAGGTTCTTCCCCTTTTTATCATGACAAAACTACATTTCAAGATGCAGTAAACTATTTAAATAAATATAATATTTTTGATCAACTACCTGTAGAGATACGAAACTATTTAATAGATGGTTGTAATAAAAAAGTAGAAGAAACGCTTAAAAATGAGTCTTCTAATGTAAAGCATTTTATAATAGGATCGAATCGATTTTTTTTACATAGTATCCAGGAAAATCTAAATAGATATAATATTGTAAGTAAAGTATATGAGAATAGTATAATTGATGAAGTTTCAACTGTAACAAAGAACCTTGTAGAATTTACTTTAAAAGAATCTTCAGGATGTTTTATTTTTGGTGGGGAAGCTACGGTTTTAGTAAAAGGTGATGGACAAGGTGGACGAAATCAACATTTAGTACTTGATTTTTTAAATAATTATCCAGATGATAAAGAGATTACTTTTTTAAGTGTTGCAAGTGATGGTATAGATGGAAACAGTGTTGCTGCGGGTGCTATAATTGAGTATGAGACATTGCAAAAAGTTGAAATATCCAATGGAGAGTTAAAAGATGCCTTAAAACGGTTTGATTCTTATAACTTTTTTAAAAAAATTGATTGTCTTATCGAAACGGGACCTACACATAATAACATGCTCGATGCAGTAATAATATATATAAAATAAGGAGAGATAAAAATGTCAGATTTTTTTCAAAATGGAGTCATTACTACATTACAAAAATTAGGTGATAGAAAATTAGAAGATATAGAGCAAGAATTAGAAACATTTAGTACAAGAAGAAGAATGGTACTTTTACTTCCAGCTCTTTATTCTGAGTTTCAAACACCAGCAATGCATACAATTATAAAAGAATTAAAAAATGTTAAATATCTTTATAAAATTATACTAGGATTAGATCAAGCAACAGAAGAACAATTTGAAGAGGTAAAAAAACTGATGTCTGTTTTACCTTGTAAAGTTGATGTTTTATGGAATGATGGACCAAAAATAAAAGAACTTTATACTGAATTAACAAAAGAAGGTTTTCCTGGGCTTGAAACACCAGGAAAAGGTAGAAATGTTTGGACAATGATGGGGTATGGACTAGCTGATAAAGATGCCTATGCTTTTGCTTTACATGATTGTGATATTGTTAACTACAATAGAGAAATACCAGCACGATTATTTTTACCTATAGTACATCCTGCACTTGATTTTGAGTTTAATAAAGGATTTTATTCAAGGGTAACAGATAAACTTCATGGAAGAGCTACTCGACTTTTATATACACCTTTAGTTAATTCTTTAACAAAAGTATATGGATCAAATAGATATTTAGATTATATGGAAAGTTTTAGATATTCATTATCTGGTGAATTTTCATTTATAAGATCTCTTGCTCGTGGAATAGGCATTTCACCTACTTGGGGATTGGAAGTTTCTACCTTAAGTGAAGTATATAAAAATACATCTAATAGAAGAATCTGTCAGACTGAAATTATGGAAACGTATGAACATAAACATCAAGAGTTAGGTTCTCAAGATGAAGGTAATGGAATATATAAAATGGCAAATGATATTGCTAAAACATTGTTTAGGGTTTTGGCGCAAGAAGGAATAGTTTTTTCTGAAGCATCATTTAAAACATTACTTGCAACATATTATCAAGAATCACGATTTGAAATATCAAAATACAATGCTTTAAGTAAATTAAATGGTTTACATTATGATAGAGAACAAGAAATCACTGCTGCAAATACTTTTCAAGAAGCAATTAGTGCAGCTGCAAATGAGTTTTCTGATGATCCTATGGGATTACCGTCTTTATCTCCATGGATAACAGTACGTTCAGTATTGCCTGAATTTTCAGATAAATTCTCACAGTATGTTGCAGAGGATAATAAATAATGCATATTTCAGATCCTCAACATACAATTAATAAAAGACTACATAAACTTTATTCACCTGAAGTAGCAGAACGTGCAGTAAATGATATTATTGACTTAATATTTAAATATAAACAAAGAATTAAATCAGAAGAATATCACCTTAGTCATAAAGATATAGTATTAATTACTTATGGTGATCAAGTATCAAAACTGAATGAACCATCTTTAGAAACATTAAATAATTTTATGGATAATCATTTAAAAGGTATTATAAACTCTATTCATATATTGCCTTTTTATCCATATTCAAGTGATGATGGTTTTTCTGTAGTAAATTATAATGCAGTAGATCCTCATATGGGTTCTTGGAGAGAAATTGAGGCTATTAGTAAAGATTATAGACTTATGGTAGACGGTGTTATTAATCATATTTCGCAATTTTCAGATTGGTTTCAAGCATATTTAGCAGGTGATCCTTATTTCCAAGACTTTTTTATTGATGTAGATCCTAGCCTTGATTTAAGTAAAGTTGTTCGTCCACGTGCTACTCCTTTATTGAGTGAATTCGTTGATAATGAAGGAAAAATTAGAAATGTTTGGACAACTTTTAGTAAAGATCAGGTTGATTTAAATTATAAAAGTCATCGAGTTTTACGAAATGTATTAGATGCTCTTTTTTATTATATAGAAAAAGGTGCGACACTTATCAGACTTGATGCGATTGCATTTATTTGGAAAGAGATAGGAACAGAATCGGTACATTTACCACAAACACATGAACTTATTCAGCTTATGAGAGAAGTACTTCATGAAGTTGCATCTGAAGTTATTATTATTACTGAAACAAATGTTCCTCATCATGAAAATGTTTCTTATTTTGGTAGTGGAGATGATGAAGCGCAAATGGTTTATAATTTTGCATTACCACCATTATTGTTAAATTCGATTTTACATTCAAACACAAAAAAACTAACTTCATGGGCACAAAGTTTGCAGTTACCTAGTAATAAAGTATGTTTCTTTAATTTTGCAGCTAGTCATGATGGTATTGGTTTACGTCCAGTTAAGGATATTTTGAGTGATGAAGAAGTGAATGATATCGTAGAAACTGTAAAAGAAAATGGAGGATTAGTTTCATATAGAGCTGAAGCTGATGGAAGTAAAACTCCGTATGAAATAAATTGTAGTTACATAGATGCTTTAACAAACCCAAAAGAGAGTCAAGATTTAAGAGTAAAAAGAATGCTTGTTGCTCAAGCTACTGTATTGGCTATGCCAGGAGTTCCGGGTATCTACTTTCATTCTTTAGTAGGATCTCAAAATTATCATGATGGTGTTAAACATTCAGGAGTTAACAGAACAATTAATAGAGAAAAATATAATATTGATTGGCTAGAAAAAGAATTTTCAAAACAAGGTACATTACATAAAATGATGTTTGACTCATATAAAAGGCTTATCTCTATTCGTATAAGTGAAACAGCATTTAATCCATTTGGAAAGTTTAAAATTTTAGATTTAGATGAAAGACTTTTTGTAATAGATCAAATATGTGATGAGGATACACATAGAATTTTAGCTGTACATAACTTTAGTAATGAGCAAGTGGTTGTTAATATTCCAAAAAGTATACCATTACCATTATGTGATTTAATCACTACAAATTGTATAAATTTTTTATATGAAGATAAAGAACAATTATCACGCGAACTTACTTTAGAACCATATCAAATAATGTGGCTAAAAGGTAAAATAAATGAAACAAAATAACAAGGATACAAAAATGAAAAATAAAAATATAATTACGAACTGTCTATTTCCAGCTGCAGGCTATGGTACTCGATTTCTACCTGCAACAAAAGCTATGCCAAAAGAGATGTTACCTGTTTTAACTAAACCATTGATTCAATATGGGGTTGAAGAAGCTATTGATGCTGGTTGTGATGTTATGTCTATTATTACAGGACGTGGGAAAAGAGCGATTACTGATCATTTTGATATTTCATATGAATTAGAGCATCAAATTCTAGGTTCTTCAAAAGAAAAAATGTTAGATGATATTAGAGGTATTATTGAAAAATGTACATTTACGTATACTAGACAAAATGAGATGAAAGGTTTAGGAGATGCAATATATAAAGGTAAAGTTCTTGTTGGAGATACAAAACCATTTTCTGTAATTTTAGCTGATGATTTATGTGTAAACCCTGATGGCGATGGAGTATTAACTCAAATGGTAAATCTTTACAATAAATACAAATGTTGTGTCGTAGCTTGTATGGAAGTTCCTATTGAAGATGTACATAAATATGGAGTAATAGAAGGTAATCAAATCGAAGATGGTGTTTTTATGATATCAAATATGGTAGAAAAACCAGATAATGATAAAGCTCCATCAAACTTAGCAGTTATAGGAAGATATATCTTAACTCCAGATATTTTTGATGTTATTGAAAAAACAAAACCTGGGAAGAACGGTGAATTACAAATTACTGATGCCTTATGTGAACAAGCTAAAAAAGGTATGGTTATTGCATATAAATTTAAAGGTAAAAGGTTTGATTGTGGATCTGTAGATGGTTTTGTAGAAGCTACTAACTATTTTTATGAATTAGAAAAAACAGAGAAATAGTTATGAGTTCAAAGTTCAAAGTGTGTGATTTTATACTTTTTGGAGGACATGGTGATTTGGCTTTTAGGAAACTGATGCCTGCTTTATATCATTTGTCTTTTGATGAGTATTTAAGTGATGAAAGTAGAATAATAACTGTTTCTAGAAAAAACATCTCACATGATGAACATATATCTTTAGTTAAAAATAAATTAATTGAATTTTTACAAGATGATTTTTCTGAAGAATTTTTTGAAAGATTTCAACAACAATTGTTATTGGTTGTGATAGATTTTTCAGATAATAAAACATATTCTCAACTCGAAGTGATACTCAATGAGTTTCCTTTGAGAGAGCGTGTAAATTATCTTTCTACTTCTCCTAGTTTTTTTGGTAATATTTGTGAGTCTTTATCTAATTGGAAACTAATTACTGAAGTTTCTCGTGTGGTACTAGAAAAACCATTAGGAAAAGATTTAGAAAGTTCTAGAATTATTAATAAGAAAGTACTAAAGTATTTTAATGAGAACCAAATATATAGAATCGATCATTATTTAGGGAAAGATACAGTACAAAATATTATGGCTTTACGATTTGCAAATCGTCTTTTTGTGCCTTTATGGAACTCTAATCATATAGATCATATTCAAATAACTGTTTCTGAAAGTGTTGGTGTTGAGAATCGATGGGGCTATTATAATGAATATGGTGCTATGCGAGATATGATTCAAAATCATCTTATGCAACTATTGTGTTTGATTGCAATGGAACCACCTTGTTCTTTAGAAGCCAATAGTGTAAGAGATGAAAAAGTTAAAGTTTTACGATCATTTAGAACTTTAAGTCCAGAAGATATAAAATCTAATACAGTTCGCGCGCAATATAAAGCAGGATCTTCAGAAGGTGTGAGCGTTCCTGGATATTTAGATGGAAACGATAAAGATAGCCAGACAGAAACATTTGCTGCAATGAGAGTAGATATTGACAACTGGAGATGGAATGGAGTACCTTTTTATATAAGAAGTGGTAAACGGATGCAAAACAGAAATTCTGAAATTGTTATACAGTTTAAAAGTATTCCTCATTCTATTTTTGGTAAAAGTGATGACTCTATAACTTCAAATAAATTAGTCATAACTTTACAACCAAATGAAAGTATTGAACTAAAACTTATGAATAAAATTCCCGGTTTAAGTGATACCATGAAACTTCAGCAAGTTGATTTAGAGCTAAATTCTCATAGTAATATTAGTCGAAAACCAGATGCTTATGAACGTTTAATATTAGATGTTATTTTGTCTAACCCTACATTATTTATGAGACTAGATGAAGTAGAAGAGGCTTGGAAATGGGCTGATACTATCATTGAGGGTTGGAGTGATAATATCTCTCCCATGAAACACTATACAGCAGGTAGTCATGGACCTAGTGCTGCTGTACAACTTATAGCCAAAGATGGAAGAAGTTGGAACGATGAATAATATATACATACCTTTTGAAACTCAAGAAGATATTGCGACAACTTTAGCACATGATATTTCTCAAATCTTAGAAAAGTCTATTTTGTTAAATGATAAAGCAACACTACTTTTATCAGGGGGAAATACCCCTAAATTATTTTTAAATAAACTTTCAAATATTAAAATAGATTGGGAAAAAGTGACTGTAGGTTTAGTTGATGAAAGAATAGTTGATATATCTAATAAAGATAGCAATGAGTTTCTTATTAAAAATGAATTATGTATTAACAATGCTAAAGTGGTAAATTTTATAGGGATGTTTAATAAAAATGATTTAATTTTATATAAAAATACTTTTTCTAAAATTGATGTACTCGTTTTAGGTATGGGTACGGATGGACATACTGCATCTTTATTTCCTTATAATGAAAAATTAGAGAAAGCATATGATTTAGATAACGATGAATTTACTATTTTTATTACTCCATCAACTGCTCCGTATGAAAGAATTAGTTTGACATTAAAATCAATTTTAAGCGCTGATGCTATATTTTTACATATTGAGGGAAAAGAAAAAATTAAAGTTTATAATGAAGTTATTAAAAGTAATGATACTCTTAAATATCCTATTATAAAAGTTCTTAATAGCGAAAAAGAAATAAAGGTTTATGCCCATGAATAATATAATTTTAGAAGTAACAAAGAATATAATTAATAGATCACGAAAACATAGAACTATATATTTAGAAAGAATGGCAGCTGCAAAAAGTGAATCTGTTAATAGAAAACCATTAGGATGTAGCAATTTAGCTCATGCCATTGCTCCAATGAGTGCAGAAGAAAAAGAAAGATTAATGGATATGGATACTTATAATATGGGTATCATTACATCATACAATGATATGTTGTCAGCACACCAACCATATGGTACTTATCCTGAGATATTAAAAAATGAATTAAAAAACTATAACTCAACAGCACAAGTAGCAAGTGGAGTACCTGCTATGTGTGATGGTGTTACTCAAGGTAAAAGAGGTATGGAACTCTCATTATTTAGTCGAGATAATATAGCGATGGCTAGTGCTGTAGGATTAAGTCATGATGTTTATGATGGCGCTTTTTATTTGGGAGTTTGTGATAAAATTGTTCCTGGACTTTTTATTGCAGCATCTAGTTTTGGACATTTACCTTCTATTTTTGTTCCTTCGGGACCTATGCCATCTGGTATTTCTAATAAAGAAAAAGCCAAGGTGCGAGAAGAATATGCACAAGGAAAAGTAGATGAATCTTCACTTTTAAAAGTAGAATCTGCTTCGTATCATTCTTGTGGAACTTGTACATTTTTTGGCACAGCCAATTCAAATCAAATGCTTTTAGAGATGATGGGACTACAACTTCCAAATAGTTCATTTGTAAATACAAATACACCACTTAGAGATGAATTAACCAAGCAATCAGCTAAAACACTTGTATCATTAACAAATACTAATATGAGTATAAGTGATATCGTTAATGAAAAAAGTTTTGTAAATGCAGTGGTCGGATTAATGGCAACTGGTGGTTCAACAAATCATACTATTCATTTAATAGCAATGGCAAAGGCATGTGGTATTATTTTAACATGGGAAGATTTTGATGCTATTTCAAAAGTAGTACCACTTTTATGTAGAATGTATCCAAATGGTAGTGCAGATGTAAATCATTTTAGAGATGCTGGTGGAATGGGAGTTGTTATAAATGAACTTTTAAAAGCAGGGTTAGTACATAATGATGTAGAAACGGTAGTTGGTTTTGGTCTAGATAAATATGTTGTAGAACCAACACTAACAGATTCTACGTTAGAGTTTTTATCTTCTGATATGATTTCAACAAATGATGAAGTTATTTCAAATATAGAAATACCATATTCAAAAGAGGGTGGTTTAAAACTTTTAGGAGGAATCTTAGGTGAAAGTATTATTAAAACATCTGCCTTAAAAGAAGAACACCTTTATATTAAAGCACCAGCAATGGTGTTTCATTCTCAAGAAGAATTACTGACTGCTTTTATAAATAAAGAACTTGAAAAAGATTTTATTGCTGTTGTTTGTTATCAAGGACCAAAAGCAAATGGTATGCCTGAGCTTCATAAACTGATGCCCCCTTTAGGTGTACTACAAGAAAAAGGTTTTAAAGTAGCAATTATTACTGATGGTAGAATGTCAGGTGCTTCAGGAAAAGTTCCATCAGCAATTCACTTATCTCCAGAAGCATATGAAGGGGGACTTATTTCTAAAATTAGAAACGATGACATGATAGAGTTTGATGTAGAAAATGGCACTATAACAGTATTTGTTGAGAATGGTATATTAGATAAAAGAGAAAATAAGAAGATAGATTTGCAGTCTAATAGATTTGGATTAGGAAGAGAATTGTTTGTAAATTTTAGAGCATCTATTTCTAGTGCTAAAGAGGGCGCAACAACTTTTAAATTAGTAGGAGAGGAAAATTCATGAACGCATTTGAATTAATGAGCATATCACCTATTGTTCCAGTAATAGCAATAGAAAATGTAGAAGATGCATTGCCTTTAGCGCAAGCTTTAAGTGATGGAGGAATAAATATAATGGAGATTACATTACGAACTCCTGCCGGTCTAAAAGCAATAGAAATTATTTCAAAAGAATTTCCTTCGATGAATGTAGGAGCTGGTACAGTTTGTAATAGCGATGATATAAAAAAATCAAAAGATGCAGGAGCACAATTTGTTTTTTCACCGGGTATTAGTGAAGAGTTAATAAGTGCTGCAAAAAAGCAGGAGATTACTTTTATCCCTGGGGTAGCAACTTCATCAGAAGTTATGTTAGCACAAAATAATGGACTTTTTTATTGTAAACTTTTTCCTGCAGTTTTAGCAGGTGGAGTTGCAATTTTAAAAGCTTTTCAAGGACCTTATTCTAAAATGAATTTTTGTCCTACTGGAGGCGTAAGTTTATCTAACTATAATCAATTTTTAGCGTTAGATAATGTTTTGTGTGTAGGAGGAACATGGATTGTTCCAAAAGATAAAATAAAATTAGGTGACTTTAATGCAATTACTCAGTTATGTAAAGAAGCTTTAGAAAATATAGAAGGATAATAGATGAATTATGATGCAAATTTTAACCCAAGGGTAAGCGATAGTGAGATTTTTGAAGCGATAAAAAAAGAAAAGCAAGAGATTGGGTACTATAATTTACCATTTCAACATACTCAAAAAGTTAAAGAGTATGCTAAAACTGTGAAGCAAAAAAATGTTGCAGTAATAGGAATTGGGGGAAGTACTTTAGGAACATATGCGATATATAGCTTTTTAGCAAGAACTCATGATTTAGATAAAAAATTATTCTTTTTTGAATCTACAGACCCAATTGATATAAATAGTAGAATTGAAAAATTTGATTTAGAAGATACTCTATTTATTGTTATAAGTAAATCAGGAACAACAATTGAAACAATTAGTGTTTTTAAATACCTTTCTTCTAAAGTAACTATTGATAAAAGTAATTGTTTAGTAATTACAGAAGATGACAGTAAACTTAATAATTTTGCAAAAGCTAATGGGATTAAGACATTTGAAGTTCCTAAAAATGTTGGGGGACGATTTTCTGTATTTTCAAATGTAGGTATAGTTCCTTTGGCTATAGTTGGAATTGATATAGATCAGTTATTAGATGGATGTAAAGAATCATATTTAGGTTATTTTGAACAAGAACTTCTTTATAAAAGAATTATGACAAAAGCAAGATTTATGGCTGAATATAAGCATAAATTTAATAATAATGTTGTTTTTTCATATGCTTCAGAACTGGAAGGTTTTAATAAATGGTATGTACAGTTATGGGGAGAGAGTTTAGGAAAAATTGACAATGATAATACTCATCAAGGATTAACCCCAATTGGATTATTAGGTCCCGTAGATCAACATAGTTTTTTACAATTAATTATAGAAGGAAAGCGAGATAAAACAGTTACCTTTATTAAAGTAAAAGATTTTCATGACGACTCTACAATTCCTGCGATAAAATTAAAAGGATTAGAAGAACTTGATTATATAAATAATTTAAAGTTTTCTGATCTTATTAATCATCAAGCAGATGCAACAATAAAAGCGGTTCAAGATTTACAAGATATACCATGTGATACATTTACTATTGAAAAAGTTGATGAATTTAACTTAGGAAAACTAATGTATATTTATGAGTTACTGACTTCTGTTGTAGGAAAGTTTTTATTTATTAATGCCTATGATCAACCAGGAGTTGAAAGTGGAAAGATAATTTTAAAAGAAAAATTAAAACAGAAAAAATAAGATAATAAAAAAGGTTTAGATTTTATATCTAAACCTTTTTTAGATTAGAGATTATAATTATCTAGTCCATTGTTCCTGCAGGAACATGTACATTACCATCCATGATAATTCTAGCACTTCTACTCATACTTGCTTTTTCAACAGTGTATTTACTGTCTTTTTCTGTTAATGCAGCTCCTACTTTGATAGCCCCTGATGGATGACCAAAAGTCACAGTATTTTTATCTCCACCACCAGCGGCATTATTTACTAATGTTCCAGGAATACAAGCAGCAACACCAATAGCAACAGAAGCTGTTCCCATCATAGCATGATGTAATTGTTGCATAGATAATGCTCTTACATGTAAATCCATCTCTCCTGCTTTTACCTCTTTTCCAGATGAAGTGGTAAAGTCTTGTGCTGGACTTACAAATGCAATCTTGGGAGTGTGTTGTTGCGTTAATGCATCACTTGCATCTTTCATAACACCCATCTTTAGTGCACCTGCGATTCTGATTTTTTCAAATCTCTCTAATGCTTCTTTATCAGAATTAATATCACCTTGAAGTTCAGTACCTTTATACCCAATCTCATCAGCATTTACAAACACTGTAGGAATACCAGCAGTAATCATAGTAGCTTTAAAAGTACCAACACCTTCAACTTCTAAATCATCTATTAAATTTCCTGTAGGAAATAACTCTTCAGATGGATCAACTGGTTCAACAAATTCTAATTCAATCTCTTGGGCAGGAAATGCAACACCATCAATTTCGTAATCACCCATCTCTTTTACAATACCATTTTCCATAGTTACGTAACAAAGAATTGTTTTTTTGATATTTGCTTGCCAGATTCTTACACAACAAACTCCATTTTCTGGAACATTATCTACCATACCTTCTGTTATAGCAAAAGGACCAACTGCTGAAGATAAGTTTCCACAGTTTCCACTCATATCTACAAAGTCTTTATCGATAGCAACTTGACAGAAGTAGTAATCAACATCATGATTTTCAACATCAGATTTTCCCACTAAGATAGCTTTAGATGTTGAAGATGAAGCTCCACCCATTCCATCCATTTGTTTTTTATAAACATCCGGAGAACCAACAATTCTTTGTAAAAGTTTATCTCTTTTTGCTCCATCTTCTTGTGCTTCTTTTGGTAAGTCTGCAATATTGAAGAAAGTACCTTTTGAAGTACCACCTCTCATATATGTTGCTTTTACTTTAAATTGTGGTTGGTATGCCATTGTATTTTCCTTTGTGAGTTATAATATTTTTTAAAAGTATTAAGAAAAAATTGAATAATTTCTTTTAAATACTTTTAGGGCATTGCCCTAAAAGATTTTTCTAAATAATGATTATTTTTTTGAAGATGCAATAACATCTTTAGCAAATTTTTGTAAAATACCACCATTTTTATAAACGTCAACTTCAGCTGAAGTATCAAGTCTACATAAAACTGTGAATTTAACAACTTCACCGCAAGATCTAGTCATAACAACTGTTAAGTTAGTTCTTGGAGTGATTTCACCTTCGATATCAAAAGTTTCAGAACCATCGATAGCATAAGTATGTCTTGTATCACCATCTGCAAATTGTAATGGTAATACACCCATTCCAACAAGATTTGTTCTATGAATTCTTTCAATTGATTCAGCAATTAAAACTTCAACACCAGCTAGTCTAACACCTTTAGCAGCCCAGTCTCTTGAAGACCCTTGACCATAGTTAGTACCAGCAACGATAATTAAAGGTTGTTTTCTGTCAGTGTAAGTCTCAATAGCTTCCCACATTCTAGATTCAGTACCTTCTGGCATAATCTTCGTTAATGAACCTTGTTTAGTTTCACCATTTGCATCTTTAACCATTTCATTAAATAGTTTTGGATTTGCTAATGTAGCTCTAGAAGCTGTATGATGATCCCCTCTATGTGTTGCATAAGAGTTTAAATCTTCAACAGGAAGACCTTTAGATAAACAATACTCACCAGACGCAGAAGTTGGTAAAATAGCATTTGACGGTGATAAGTGATCTGTAGTGATATTATCAGGGAATACACCTAATGGTCTCATACCTTTTAATGCTGGCATTTCCATATATTCAGCTTCCCAGTATGGTGGCTTATTAATATATGTAGATTGAGTATTCCAGTTATAAAATGGAGAAATCTCAATATCACCTAATGTATTTTTAGCAAACATAGGGTCATAAATAGCATCAAACATCTCTGGACGTACTGAAGCTTTTTCAACAGCATTGATCTCTTCATCACTTGGCCAGATATCTTTTAATAAAATAGGATTTCCATCTTTATCATTACCTAAAGAATCAGTTTCAATATCAAATCTGATTGAACCAGCTAAAGCATAAGCAACAACAAGTGCAGGTGATGCTAAAAATGCTTCTTTTACGTATGGATGAATTCTACCATCAAAGTTTCTGTTTCCAGAAAGTACAGCTGTTGAATAGATATCATTATCTACAACTTCTTTTTGAATTTTAGGGTCTAACGCTCCAGACATACCATTACAAGTAGTACATGCAAAACCAACAATACCAAATCCTAATTTTTCTAATTCAGGAAGTAAGTTAGCATCATTTAAATATGTTTCAACTACTTTTGAACCTGGCGCTAATGAAGATTTAACCCATGGTTTTCGCGTCAAACCTAATTCATTTGCTTTTTTAGCAAGTAAACCAGCAGCGATAACATTTCTAGGGTTTGATGTATTAGTACAAGAAGTAATAGCTGCAATTAAAATTCCACCATCTGGGATTTTAGTTTCATCTTCTTCTTTAAAGTCTTTAATTAAACCTTCTGATACTAATGTATTTGTAGGAACTAGTTTGTGTGGTTTAGAAGGTCCTGCTATACTTCTAGTAACATTAGATAAATCAAACTCAATTTCTCTAGCATAAGTAGCTTTAGCTAATTCTGTAGCCCATAATCCATTTGCTTTAGCATACGCTTCAACAAGTTTAACTTGCTCAGATTCTCTACCTGTAAGTGTTAAGTAATCTAAAGTTTGTTCATCGATACCAAACATAGCAGCACTTGCACCATATTCAGGAGTCATGTTAGAAATAGTAGCTCTATCACCTAAGTTTAAGTACTCTAATCCTTCACCAAAGAATTCTAAGAATGCAGAGATAACATTATTTTCTCTTAAGAATGATGTTAATGTTAAAGCAATATCAGTTGCAGTAATTCCAGCAGCTCTTACTCCAACAACTTTGATTCCGATAACTTCAGGAACTCTCATATAAGAAGGGTTACCTAACATTACATTTTCAGCCTCTAGTCCACCAACACCAAGTGCATAAACACCTAAAGCATCAACATGTGGAGTATGTGAATCTGTACCAACTAATGTATCAGGAGATGCAATACCATCGATATTGTGAATAACTGGAGACATCTTTTCTAAGTTTATTTGATGCATGATACCATTTCCCGGAGGAATAACATCTACATTGTCAAATGACTCTTTAGTCCAGTTAATAAAGTGAAATCTATCAGCATTTCTTCTATCTTCTGTATCTCTATTTTTTTGGAAAGCATCTGGATCAAATCCACCACATTCAACAGCAAGAGAATGATCAACGATAAGTTGAGTAGGAACAACAGGATTAACTTGTTTAGGATCTCCCCCACCAGCTTCAACTGCTTCTCTTAAACCAGCTAAATCAACTAAAGCAGTAAGACCAAGAATATCATGAGTAACAACTCTTGATGGGTACCATGGAAAATCTTTATCTGTTCTTTTTTCTATTAATTGAATAAGTGAATCTTCTAATTCTGCACTTGGACATTTTCGCAAGAGATTTTCTGCTAATACTCTTGAAATATAATTTAATTTTTCAAAAGAACCAGGTGTGATATCTTCTACAGCTGCTTTTACATCATAAAAGCTTGTGTCGAAACCTTCTAATTTTTTTAGATATTTTGTGTTTGTCATATTTGTATATCCAGTATGTATTTTTATATTTGTTTGCTAGTGTAATTTGTATGTATATTTACGGAAATGTAGCACTAGCACATTTTTAGAGTAGCTTCAAAGTTTTGAAGCTATCTAAAGTCTTTTTATTAAGTTAAGTATATTAAATTATTTTCGTTCTTCTATTGGAATGAATTTTAAACCTTCAGGTCCTGTGTAAGTTGCAGAAGGTCTAATGATTTTACCATCTTCTCTTTGCTCAATTACATGTGCACCCCATCCTGTAACTCTTGAGATAATAAAAATAGGAGTAAACATATCTGTTGGAATTCCCATTTGATTATAAGAAACAGCAGAGAACCAGTCAAGATTAGGGAACATTTTTTTAGCATCCCACATGATTGTTTTCAATTCTTTCAGCAACGTCATACATTAGCATGTCATTGTTTTCTTCTGATAATTCTTTAGCAACTTTTTTAATTACTACGTTTCTTGGATCACTAGTAGTATAAACTGGGTGTCCAAATCCGATAATAATCTCTTTTTTTGCCATTCTTGCTTTGATATCTTCTTCTGCTTGATCAGCTGAAGAGTATCTCTCTTGAATTCTAAATGCAACTTCATTAGCCCCACCATGTTTAGGACCTCTTAAAGCTCCGATAGAACCAGTGATACATGAGAACATATCTGAGTTTGTTCCAGCAATTACTCTTGAAGTAAATGTTGAAGCATTAAATTCATGTTCAGCATAAAGGATTAAAGATACATGCATAGCTTTTACCCAAGATTCTTTTGGTTTTTCACCATGTAATAAGTGTAAAAAGTGTCCACCTACAGTATCATCGTCAGTTACAACATCAATTCTTTTATCATTGTAAGCAAAGTGGTACCAGTATAACAAAATAGAAGAAAATGATCCCATTAATCTATTAATGATATCTTGAGCTTCACCTTTATCATGAGCTTCATCTTCTTGATTAATTGCACCAAGTACAGAACAACCAGTTCTCATTACATCCATTGGATGACAGGTTTTTGGTAATTGTTCTAGTGCAACTTTAACACCATTTGGAATATCTCTAAATGATCTTAATTTTGTTTTATAAGCGTCTAATTCTGCTTGGTTAGGTAGTTTCCCATGTACGATTAAATATGCTATTTCTTCAAATTCTGCTTTATCAGCAAATTCTAAGATATCATATCCTCTATAATGTAAGTCATTTCCACTTTTACCAACTGAACAAAGAGCTGTGTTACCAGCTGATGTTCCAGAAAGTGCAACAGATTTTTTTGGTTTAAATGTTGTAGTTGTAGTACTCATAGTTTTTCCTTTTATAAATGTTTTTACTCTTTGACTGAATGTAAATTATTTAGATTTTCCTTTTGAAAATAGTGAATCCATTTTTTGCTCATACTCATGGTAGCCTAACATATCGTAAAGTTCCATTCTAGTTTGCATAGTATCTAGTGTACCTTCTTGTGTACCTTTTTCTCTTAAGTCTTGGTATACATTTAATGCAGCTTTATTCATCGCTCTGAATGCTGATAATGGGTAAAGAACCATTGCAATTCCTACTGAACCTAATTCTTCTGTTGTGAACATTGGAGTTGCTCCAAATTCTGTAATATTTGCAAGTACTGGAACTTTAATTACATCAGTAAATTCTTTGTATTCTTTTAATGTATGAACAGCTTCAGCAAAAATTGCATCTGCACCAGCTTCAACATAAGCTTTAGCTCTTGCAATTGCAGCATCTTGACCTTCAGAAGCATGTGCATCTGTTCTAGCAATGATATAGAAATCAGGATCTAATTCTTGTTTAGCATCAACTGCAGCTCTTAATCTATCACACATCTCTTCAGTAGTAACTAACTCTTTGTTAGGTCTGTGTCCACATCTTTTAGCAGCAACTTGATCTTCAATATGTAGTCCAGCAGCTCCAGATCTGATAAATTCTTTAACAGTTCTTGCAACATTAAATGCATGTCCCCAACCTGTATCAGCATCAACGATAACTGGTGTATCACAAATAGATGTAACTCTTCTGATATCAATACATACGTCTTCAATCATAGTCATACCTAAATCTGGTAATCCGTAAGAAGCATTTGCAATTCCTCCACCTGAAAGGTAAATTGCTTTATATCCAACTTTTGTAGCTTGTAATGCTTGGTATGCATTGATTGTACCTACAATTTGTAATGGTGTTTCTTCAGCTAGTGCTTGTCTAAATTTTTTTCCTGCGCTCATATTCGT
>JAONGR010000089.1 GCA_028375605.1 Arcobacteraceae bacterium | reverse complement strand
AATTAATATCCTAGAAAATTTTGTTTTAGAGTTTAAAGATACTTTTGTTGAAAAAGAGATTGTATATGAAGATGGGCTTTTAGGAGATATTCGAAAAGTTCAGACGAAACTATTAGATGAAAAATTTCTACCATCAAGACAGTTAGAACGTATTTTAAACAAACAAATTAGACGTGCACGATATCCTATGGAAGTTGCAATTACGGGACAGTTTAGTTCTGGCAAATCAACTTTCTTAAATGCTTTATTATCTAAAAATATACTACCAACTGGTATTACTCCTGTTACTTCTAAAGTAAATTTTATTAATTATGGGGAAGAATATAAGTTAAAAATTACCTATTATTCTGGTGCTCAGGAATATGCTCCTATAGAATCAATTTCAGATTTTACAGATCAAAGAGAACATGAGATGCAAGATATTAAATATCTAACATTGTATGCTCCAATGGAAATTTTAAAAGATATTTCATTTGTAGATACACCAGGGTTAAATTCTCAAAGTCAGAGTGATACTGATATTACAAAAAAAGTATTAAGAGATGTAGGTGGTATTATTTGGCTTACCTTAATTGATAATGCTGGTAAGATGTCTGAAGCTGAAGTATTAGAGGATTATATGGAGCTTTTTAAAGATAAATCTTTATGTGTATTGAATCAAAAAGATAAATTTACAGAAGAACAAATTGTTACTACTACAAATTATGTAAGTGATAAATTTGATAAATACTTTTCAAAAGTTGTTCCAATTTCCGCAAAAATGGCTTTGGATTCTCGAGAGCATAGTAAAGATGTTTTAATTCAAGATAAACAAGATGAACTTTTATCAAATATTAGAAATGCTTTAAGTGGTGATATTGCTTCTATTGCTAATGATCTCGATGGTTATTATGGATATATAAATGAACTTAATTCTCAAGATACATCTCAAAATGATAAATTATTTCAAGAATCAAATATCAAAGAAGTAATTGATTTTATACAAAATACAATTAGACCACAAGCTGCAGAATCAAAAGAATATACTATTAAACGAGATTTGAAAAATATCTGTGATATTTTAATTGCTGAATATAATACAATTATTGGTGTTTATGATGCTTTGATTGATCTTTTAGAGAATAGTGAAGCTGAAGTACTTGAGGAGTTTGAAAATATCTATAAGCGATACTCTAAAGATTTATATACAATTTATAATTCTTTGGAAAGTATTATGGATAAAGTTGCACAAGAAGCATATAAAAATATCAAAAGTAAATCCTCATCAAGGTTTCAAGAATCAAAAGGAAGCTTTTTAAGTGGAGATAAAATTGAAAAATTTGAATATACTTCTTATTGGATAGACTCTGATAATATTTATAAATCATTATTTTATGATGACCAAACAATAGATAAAATGTTTAAAAGATCTATTAAGTTATTAAAAAATATAGAGCTAAATACAGATGCAGCTTTTAGAGATGTTTATGAAGATTTAAAAGTACGAATTGATGGTTGGCAAGAGCCTTATGAACTTATCAAAAAGCATAGAGAGATTGCTTCAGATTCGGAGTTTTCAAATACTCGACATTTTGCTGCAAAAGTATATGAAAATATTTTAAATTCTTTTCAAAGTGCAATTTTAGAAAATATTTCAGCATTTAGAAAGAAGTTTGCTTATTTTAATGGTGCTTTGTCATATAGTTATATCCAAGTTACTCAAGCTACTATTGCGTATTTTGAACAACAAATATTAGAATCTGAAGAGTTATATAAAAAAGAACCTACAAAATTTTCTATTCAGCATCCACGAAAAGAAGATATATTCGCAAAATTAAAAACAAACTTTGCTTTTGAAAAAATTGAAGATTTCTTAACATCAAAAAGAAACTATTTATATAAAGTTGTTAAATATTCAAAAACACAATATACTGAAATCAATCAAGATCGAATTATATTTGTAAAATCTAAAAAAGAAGAGTATCTTTCTAAAGTAAAAGATTTACAGAAAATAAAAGAAGAGATTTAAAGTTTAATCTCTATTTTTTTAATAAGTTGGAGAAGTCAAAACTAAATGTCGTACCTATTTTTAGTTTTGATTTAACATTAATTTTAATATTATATTCTTGACATATCTTTTGCACTATATTTAGTCCTAATCCAAAACCACCATCTTGTGTCGTTGCTCTATAATATCTATTAAAGACATTATTTTGGTCTTTTAGAGCAATACCTATACCATTGTCTGCTATTGATAGTATATTACCTTTAAGGGTAACTACAATCTCTCCACCTCTTTTATTATATTTAATAGCATTTGAAAGAACATTTCCTATAATTCGTTTAAAATCCTCTTTATCAATATCTATGCATGTTTCGTCTGCGTTAAATTTTGTTGTTATATGTTTCTTTGATGCTAATAACTCAAAATATTCTAATTCTTTAGTAATAACAGTGTTAAGACAGATGTTTTCTATCTCTTTTTTCTTATTTGTATCTAAAATAAGATGTGTGAGATCTTTATATATTTGTGAAATTCTTTTAGAACTTAGATATATACGCTCCATGTTTTTTTCACTTCGTGGTGTCTGTTTATCTGTACAAATCATAAGTGCAGTTATCGGAGTATTAAGTTCATGTGTCGTATCTTTAATAAAGTTATCAAGCCTTTTTCTTTCATTTTCTATAGGCTTCATAAATAATTGTATTAGATAATATCCTACTGCACAAATTACTATATAACATGTGATAAAAGCAAAGATAAGACTTACTGTGATTTTATCAATCTTTTCTTGAAAAGTATCATTGATCATAACAATAGATTTAACTCCCAAATGTCCTACGGTACTTTTATCTACTGTAACAATATTTTTATCGTTAAGATAATTTTTTTTGTTAAATAATATGGGAACATCCTGAGTTAAATCGGTAAATATTTTATTGTCATTTTTATCATATAATGCGAATTTAATCCCTTGATCGGAAGAGCATAAACTCTCAAAATTTAACTTTTCATTTTTCATATCAGAAGTAATGATTTTTGATGAAATTTTTGATGAAATAGTTTCTAAATGAGAAATAGAGAGATTATAAATAGATTTATATTGCATATCATAAATTAAATAAGCAATTACACTTAAAAGTATAAAAGTAGATATAAGATATAAGCCAACAAATTTTGCTAAAATTGATTTTTCTTCAACTCTCAAATTTATACCCCAGCCCTTTAACTGTTAT
>JAONGR010000088.1 GCA_028375605.1 Arcobacteraceae bacterium | reverse complement strand
TTATTTTTTCTAAAAAGAAAATAAAAATACAATTTTATAATACTATTTAATTAAATTTATATTTAATAAGATAGTAGCTAAAGAATAATCATAACAAACAATAAGTGTTAAATCATATATAAGCAATTATATATGTATTCAACCTTTAATTTATCAAATAAGCTATTAAGGGCTAATGGTGGATGCCTAGACTATAAGAGGCGATGAAGGACGTACTAGACTGCGATAAGTCTTGGGGAGCTGTCAAGAAGCATTGATCCAGGAATTTCCGAATGGGACAACCCGGCATATTATGTATGTCACATCTTCGGATGAGCGAACTCAGGGAAGTGAAACATCTCAGTACCTGAAGGAAGAGAAATCAATTGAGATTCTGTTAGTAGCGGCGAGCGAAAACGGATTAGAGCGGCTATATTTAGCATATTAGTTAGTAGAAGTAGTTGGAATGCTACGCGATACAGAGTGAAAGCCTCGTATACGAAAACTTTTATGTGGAACTAAGATAGCGAACGAGTAGGTCGGAACACGTGACATTTTGACTGAATATGGGGGGACCACCCTCCAACTCTAAATACTACTTATAGATCGATAGTGCACAAGTACCGTGAGGGAAAGGTGAAAAGTACCCCAGTGAGGGGAGTGAAATAGAACCTGAAACCATTAGCTTACAATCATTCGGAGCCCTATGTCTTGTACAGGGTGACGGACTGCCTTTTGCATAATGAGCCTGCGAGTTGTGGTATATGGCAAGGTTAAGTCAAGTACGAAGCCGTAGCGAAAGCGAGTGTGAATAGCGCGAATTAGTCATATGCTGCAGACCCGAAACGAAGTGATCTATCCATGAGCAGGTTGAAGCTGGTGTAAGAGCCAGTGGAGGACCGAACCGGTGTGCGTTGAAAAGTGCTCGGATGACTTGTGGATAGGGGTGAAAGGCCAATCAAACTTCGTGATAGCTGGTTCTCTCCGAAATATATTTAGGTATAGCGTCATGTAAATTAGTATAAAGGGGTAGAGCACTGACTGGGCTAGGGCTACTTACCGTGGTACCAAACCCTATCAAACTTCGAATACTATATACTTTACCATGGCAGTCAGGCGTAGGGTGATAAAATCCTATGTCGAGAGGGGAACAACCCAGACTATCAGCTAAGGTCCCTAAGTCGTACTTAAGTGGAAAACGATGTGGAGTTACTGTGACAACCAGGAAGTTGGCTTAGAAGCAGCCATCTTTTAAAGAAAGCGTAACAGCTCACTGGTCTAGTGATTCTGCGCGGAAAATATAACGGGGCTAAAGTACGCACCGAAGCTATAGATTCGAATTTATTCGAGTGGTAGGAGAGCGTTCTATTCAGCATTGAAGCCATACCGGTGAGGAGTGGTGGAGCGGATAGAAGTGAGCATGCAGGCATGAGTAGCGATAATTAAAGTGAGAATCTTTAACGCCGAAAACCCAAGGTTTCCTACGCGATGCTCGTCATCGTAGGGTTAGTCGGGTCCTAAGTCGAGTCCGAAAGGGGTAGACGATGGCAAATAGGTTAATATTCCTATACTTATAATAGAGCGTGATGTGGGGACGCATAGAGTTAATCGAGCTGGCTGATGGAATAGCTGGTCGAAGGATGTAGGTTGTAGCACAGGCAAATCCGTGCTACATTAGACCGAGATCTTACAGGCCGAACAAAATCTTCGGATAGCGTTTGGAATCGATGATACTGTCGTGCCAAGAAAAGCCACTAAGCATATCTATTATAACCCGTACCGTAAACCGACACAGGTAGGTGGGATGAGTATTCTAAGGCGCGTGGAAGAACCCTGGTTAAGGAACTCTGCAAACTAGCACCGTATCTTCGGTAGAAGGTGTGCCTACTTAGGTATTAGGGATTTACTCCCGAAAGCTTGAGAGGTTGCAACAAAGAGTCCCTCCCGACTGTTTACCAAAAACACAGCACTTTGCTAACTCGCAAGAGGATGTATAAGGTGTGACGCCTGCCCGGTGCTCGAAGGTTAATTGATGATGTCAGCGTAAGCGAAGCATTTGATCGAAGCCCGAGTAAACGGCGGCCGTAACTATAACGGTCCTAAGGTAGCGAAATTCCTTGTCGGTTAAATACCGACCTGCATGAATGGCGTAACGAGATGGGAGCTGTCTCAACCAGGGATCCAGTGAAATTGTAGTGGAGGTGAAAATTCCTCCTACCCGCGGAAAGACGGAAAGACCCCGTGCACCTTTACTATAGCTTTACACTGCTATTGGGATATTCATGTGCAGGATAGGTGGGAGACTACGAACTATGGACGCAAGTACATAGGGAGTCATCCTTGAGATACCACCCTTGAATATTCTGATAGCTAACTGGGAACAATTATCTTGTTTCAGGACAATGTATGGTGGGTAGTTTGACTGGGGCGGTCGCCTCCTAAAAAGTAACGGAGGCTTACAAAGGTTGGCTCAATCCGGTTGGAAATCGGATGTTGAGTATAATGGCATAAGCCAGCCTGACTGTAAGACATACATGTCGAGCAGAGACGAAAGTCGGTCATAGTGATCCGGTGGTTCTGTGTGGAAGGGCCATCGCTCAAAGGATAAAAGGTACGCCGGGGATAACAGGCTGATCTCCCCCAAGAGCTCACATCGACGGGGAGGTTTGGCACCTCGATGTCGGCTCATCGCATCCTGGGGCTGAAGCAGGTCCCAAGGGTATGGCTGTTCGCCATTTAAAGCGGTACGCGAGCTGGGTTCAGAACGTCGTGAGACAGTTCGGTCCCTATCTTCCGTGGGCGTAGGAAAGTTGAGGAGATTTGCCCCTAGTACGAGAGGACCGGGGTGAACGTAGCACTAGTGTACCAATTGTTCTGCCAAGAGCATCGTTGGGTAGCTACCTACGGATGAGATAAGAGCTGAAAGCATCTAAGCACGAAGCCAACTCCAAGATGAACTTTCCCTGAAGATCCCAGCAAGACTAGCTGGTTGATAGGATAGATGTGTAAGTGCAGTAATGCATTCAGCTGACTATTACTAATAGATCGTTTGGCTTATTTTTAAAATTATTTTTTAGTTTACTATCTTATTAAGTATAATATACTTAGTAAATAACTATATAAGTATTATAATCGTATTTTTACAAAGACTTTAACATAAATTACAATCAACATCTTAGATGTTGGTGGTTATTGAGAGGAGGTCATACCCAGTTCCATTTCGAACCTGGCAGTCAAGCTCCTCATCGCCG
>JAONGR010000087.1 GCA_028375605.1 Arcobacteraceae bacterium | reverse complement strand
TAACAGACATTTTACTTGATATAATTAAAGTGTTAATCACATCATATGAAAAGAAGTATTTTATTTCCCCATCCCAAATGGGTCTCTATTCTCATTCTTCAAATAAACCTGTACAGTTTTATATATATTTATAAATAACAATAAATTTGATACTATAAATAAAATCACAGCTAATTTGATGACGATATTTAGATTTAGTCCAAAACCTGCGACAAGACATAACATACTAGATAGATGCATGTAAAACTGTCTTTGCATATTTTTAATTGGTATCATCTCTCTCATACTTGGTATATCAAAAAGTCCTTTTGCATTGAGATGAAACCATGTCAAAAATGGTACTATTTTATATAACATACCGTTCATCAAAGATACCACAAAACCAAGTCCAAAGATAATAGCGAGTAAATTTACTGGTAAATGAAAAAAACTCATCATAAACCAGTAAACAGTACCAAAAAGTAAAAATACCATAGAAGTGATATAAAAATAAACAGTTATATCTTTTAGTTTTCTTTTTCTACTTCTTAGTTTTTGAATAGTGATAATCCCAAATAATATCACTAAAGCTGTTAATGCTATTTTATATACTAAGTCTAGCCCAAGATTAGTAAAAAGATTTATAGGATATAAAACTAAAAGTACAGTACTCCCAAATA
This sequence comes from Arcobacteraceae bacterium, assembly GCA_028375605.1. GTDB lineage: Bacteria > Campylobacterota > Campylobacteria > Campylobacterales > Arcobacteraceae > JAIOSF01. Next base: position 2,580 of record JAONGR010000087.1, on the reverse strand, counting down.
TAATAATGGCTTGATATATTTTTTCAAATGCACTAGCTACCCAAAACATAGGTACTACTTGAATAGTAAGAGCAACTATAAGTATAAATAAGAATCCAAAAAACATATAATTATAATGCACTAGCGCAAAGTCATAATGAAAAGCACCTATATTTGATGTAGCATTTGCTATCAGTAGATGAATACCTAACATAAAAGAGAGTATAAAAAATACCAAAGATATGATGATACCTATTACTATATATGATTTATTTGGTACTTTTAAAAGCTGGTATAAAGCTATCAAAGTAAAATACAAAAGCCCAACCAAAAGCAAAGCAGCGGAGATAAAAAAGAGAACTTTAGTATATAAAAAAAATGACATAGCAAAAGTGATTAGACCTAGAGTAAGAGAATAGTAGGTGATATTTGCAGTTATATTTGCTTTTGGTATCACTGCACCAGCAACAACTGGAAGCATTTGTTGGAGTGCTCCCAAAATAGTCATTAATATAAAACCTATAGTTACAAGATGAATACTAGCTATGATATATGGGTCATGAAATATAAAATCATTTGTAAACAAGGTAAATATTCCTGCGATAATAGCAAAAATAGGTGCTGTTAAAAAAAAATTTAAAGGTGCTTTGTATGGGGGAGCTTGGTCTAGGCTAAGTCCTGCGAACATTTAGTTGAGTTCCTCTAGTTTTGTTTTATTATGATATGAATCTGTCCAGATATAGATATGTACATCTTCATCTTTATGTACTACTTTGTATTGTAGATTGTTTGATGTAAGGTGAGTATATAACATCAAAGGTTCGATTCTATGAATCATATGGATAGATGTTGTTTTATTTAAATTTGATAAGTTATTTAAAACAACACTTATAGGCTCGGGAGCTTCAAGCTCCCTAGTGTCTAAAATGATTTCGTTACACACGAGAACTATAACGCTTTCATCTCTTTGATTATCTCTTCTGAATTTAGAGATTGATCTGCAAGATTATACATCATTTGTTCTTCTTTCATATTGTGTTGTTGCATTGTAAATAACAGTGCTTCACTTTGACCAAGAAATCTTTCTTTATCGTTTGACTCAATTGCAGTTTTCATCTCTGCAAAAATTCCTCTCATTTGGTTATGTTCCATTAACATAACTGGAGTAGGGTTACAGTGTCCACCTTCACATGCTTCATATTTGGGGAACATCACTTGTTCTTCCATATCAAAGTGTTTTAACATATGAGAATAAAAGTCATCAAACATAACTTTTGCATTTTCAAAGTTCTCTTGGTCTACGATGTTTTCTAATTGTGCGAATTGTTCATCACAGTCTCTATGGTCTTTTGTCATAAATTGGTTGATTGTCATCTTTTATCCTTAAAGTTAGTAAAAGATTATAATAAAATAAGAAGATAAATATATTGATGTATGTCAATATATTTATAATTTTTTGCAGAAGAAACATTTAAAAACGAAATCGAATTTCAAATAATGCACCATTATTATATAAATATTTAAATGTACCTTTTAATTGAAGTTTTGCAATAGAATTAATAAGTTTTAATCCTAGTGTATTTGACTGATAAATATTTATCTTTTTATTTATACCTTTTCCATTGTCCTGAATGGCTAATATGCATAAATCGTTTTCTTTTGTTATTTGAATTGATAGCTTAGGTTGTGGATTATTTGGAAATGCATATTTAAAAGCATTTGTAATGATTTCATTCAATATAAGTCCACAAGGCATAGCTTTTTCAAGACTAAGTAAAACATTATTTATTTGAATATCAATATTGACATCATTTTTTTGACTATATGTTTTTGATATATTACTTACAAGGTTGTGTACATATTCATTAAAATCTATTTGATTTAAGTTTGTTGATTCATACAGTTTTCGATGAATAAGTTCCATAGTATAAATTCTTTCTTGCATTGTGTTAAGTGTTTGATTTGTTTTTTCTTCTGTAATTTCCTCTTGTTGCAGTTTGATTAAACTAATTGTTAGAGCTAAATTGTTTTTTACACGATGATGAATTTCTCTAAGCAGTATCTCTTTTTCTTCCAATGAATTTTGTAGTTTGGTAGTTTTTTCTTTAACAGTAAAATCAAGATTTTTAATATTATGTTCAAAAGAGTCTAACATAGAATCAAATGCAATACCTAGATTACCTATATCATCATTTCCTTTAACATTACTTCTAATGTGCTTATTACCACTATTAACTTCTTTTGCAGTATCTGTTAAGATATTAATTGTTTTAAATAATTTCTTGAATACAAAGAAACCAATAATCATTGCAAATAGAAGAGATATTAATGCTGCTGGTAAAATTTTTAATAAAGATGAATCTATTTGTTTAACTAGGTCTTCTTCATAAACAGTTTTTACAAGTAATGATATATCCCCATCATATATTTCATTATAAATATCTACGACCCAAGATATAGCTGGTTTACCATTTAATTTATGCCTTATGATTCCTTTATTTCTAGCATTAAAAACCTCTTTGGCTGTTAAATTACCTGTATAAATATTTGATACATTTGATAATTTACTTACTGTATATTTGTGATAGGCTTCTTTTATAT
>JAONGR010000086.1 GCA_028375605.1 Arcobacteraceae bacterium | reverse complement strand
TGGATATAGGATTGTGACGAGTTTTGGTAATGAACCTATAGATATTTATAAATATAAAACAGATTTAACAAAATTAAAATGTGGATGTAGTGATTGGTTAGAGAAGCGTTCAAAGTTTAATATAAACGACCCACGAAGATTGTGTAAACATCTTATTGCTAGTTTTCAATTAAAAAAAGAGATACTAGGCACTTCACTAAAAAATGTTAAAGTAATTATAGAGAATTTTCAAAGTAAGATAGAAATTCCACAAAATTTATTATTATATTCTTATAGTATCTATAATTTGTATAAATCAAAAAGTAAATTTGACATTTATTGGCATGACAAGATATATGAAACAAATAATATTATCATTTACTACAAAATCAAATCATCAAATACCTCACAAGCTATTATTTATTTAAAAGGTTTTGATTATGAAATCTCTTGTACTTTTGAATATCACTATAACTCAAAGGATCGTTATGGTGAAATTCACAAAATGCATTTCAATAGTGTAGGTCAAGGTATATTTATAGAATTGTGTAAAAGACGCTCTATTCATATTTTTATAAAATTCTCTAAATGTCATTTTTACCTTATTTCCAATTTTTCCTTGATATAATACAGTATATTTAAAAGAATCCTCAGTAATCAAAGGAGGTACTGGCTTTATCTTATAGCTAACATTATTAGACAATTTATATACTTTATCTCTTGTATTATATCCTGCTACAGAAAAATGACCACTATTATCTATATCAATTGTACAAATTGCAAGATTTTTAGTTTCACCTCTTATTGGTAGGGGATAACATACTGCATTTTTAGTTTTTTCCCATTTAAATAATTTTCTATTATTTAAATGCTTAGGTAAAACATTAAAAGTATTTATTGTATCACCATTAGATAACATTGCTTTTGTTCCACCATCTGATGATACAGTATATGTATTTTGTAGATTTTGATTAGATTTACTATATAAATTTCCTCCAACTTCTGCTGTATTTATTTTATTAAAGTCTGGAATTCTAAGTATTTTGACACCAACAGGCTTATTCATATCATGATGCAAAATTGTTTGAATAGGTATACCTGGTAATGGTGTTCTTCCACATCCACTAAATCCTAAACCTATAGCAATTAATACTATCAAACTCATCATTTTTCGCATTTTCTTCTTTCCTTTTATCATTTACTTAATCATACCAAAACAATGTCACAAAACTTGTCACATTTTAAATAGTTACTACTCACACCAATTTTTAATCTTAGTACCACCATCATACTTAACAGCTAAATTATTACGTATAAGAGTATCTCCTAAGCTTTTATCATCTGCATATACATCTGCTACTATTCTAAAATACTTACCTCTTTGTAGGTTTCTTAGCTCTATAACTTTTGCACCTCTTAGAGTTGATACTGTTAGTTTTTTTGCTTTTCGTGCTAGTAGTTTTTCTTTTTTACATTTTGTTCTTAATTCTGGTGTATCTATACCATTTACTCTTATAGTCATCTTTTTACCTATGATATTAGGGTATGAGTTTATATTTACTCTAAAGGTATCTCCATCATAGATAGATGTAACTTCATCTATGATTATATTTTGATAGGTTTGTTTTGAAAATAAGCTTATTGAGAAAAATATCAACAGAGCTAGTATACTATTGGTATTATTCATATCATAAAAGATTTAGTGTATTATCTATCCACTCTTACAGTCCAATTACCACCATGTTTAGCTATAATAAACATAGCTTCATAGTTATCACAAACAACTTTAATATCACCATTCCATTTAGTGTACGCAGTAGTAACTATACCACATCTATACCCTGCAATAATAATTCCATCTTTTGCCACTTTTTTTTGCTCAGGAGATAACTCGCCTGCACATAATCCACTAACCAATAGTACGCTTAATAATAATTTCACCATAGAAACTTCCTTTCTTAATCTAATATATTAGATTGATTGAAAAAGTATAACTTAATAAACTTAACAATCTAATATATTAGGGTTAAATAAGTTGAAAGATATTGAAGAATTATCAGAAAATTATTCTGAAAAATTACATAAAACAATTGGTAATAATGTTAAAAGAATAAGAACTAATAAGGGATTATCTCAACTAAAACTAGCTTACGCTATAGGTTATAAATCTGTGTCTCCTATATCAAGTGGCGAAATCTATTATAATAATATTCATTTTAACATCGAACATCTTTATAAAATTGCTTATGTTTTAGATGTAGAAATTTCAGAATTTTTCAAAGATATAAAAACAAAAAAAGACTAAACCCTACGATTTAATCTCTCTCGACACCTCATCAAATTTATTTATTGACAAATAATATCAAACTCGTTATAATTATTCCAGTAACACTATGTAGCTCTTTTAGATAAGCTGATTACTTATCGTATAAAAGGGAAGTTAATTAAGGGTAGGGATTTTTTCCTTACCCTTTTTTTATTAGTGGGTTTTAAGCGGTGGAGCTTTTTTATGAAAGGCTACATAGTGACAAGATTATTAATAATACTTGTAGTGGTAGGTATCATCCTAGTAGTACCACTTTACTAAAACTACATTAGGGGAATTAATCACTCCCCTTTCATAACCCTACGATTTAATCTCTTTCAATACCTCATCAAATATACAATCAAAATATTTATCAAGTGTTTTATACGAAATACTAGTTTTTTTATTTACTTGATATTTCGTAGGTTTTGTTTTTGAGTGGATCAGTTCTTTTATAGCTATATTTATTTCATCTTTCTTTCTATTTGTTTTTATAGCTCTAGCTTTTAAGAGTAATTCACTTTGAGTTGAGTTTGACTCTTTTATATTTACTAGTTGGTTATATACTGTAATATTTCTACTTTTTACTATATCTTTTATCTTAGTAAATAGTTCTTCATCTATATCTATAATCATTATTTCTCCTTAATTTAAACTATTTTTTCTCTTATATGTACATACAATACATTAGTATACTCTGATACAATAATACTACTAAAAAACTCAATCCTATTATAGACAAGATAGGAACAGGACATCGAATCAAAATCATCCCTATATGAGACTCTTTGAGGTGTAGATGACCCTTATTTTGTATATATCCTCTTACAGTACCTTATAGTATATTTAGTAACTGTTTTTGTAGTTTGGTATCATCATAATTCTTTACTCCAAAATAATCATTTGAAATACAAATAGCGTTATCAACTATTTTATTTATTACACTTTCATCTAATTTTTTCTGTTTTATTGTATAAGTATTTTCTACTCTATGCCAATTTTTATATTTTAAAGTACAGTCTCTATGCTCTTTGTGCTTTTTATACTTATCATATATATTTACTCTATTTAAT
>JAONGR010000085.1 GCA_028375605.1 Arcobacteraceae bacterium | reverse complement strand
AAATGAAAAATTAGAAGTTTCACATTATCCAAAAGGCAGTTATGAAGCAGTGAGTGTTGCCATTTTAGAAGATGCAAATGTCATCAAAAACTTCATAAATAAAAGTACCGTATCAAAGTCTGGATACAATGCAGTTGATTTTAATACTATAGAACAGCTTTTAGACAAAGGAAAAACTTGGCTAACAAAAGAAAGTTTATCAGAGTTTTCTTATTTTAAAAAAGCAAAACCACCAGCTGAACTTGATGATAATCTTGAAAGATTAAAGGTGAATGTAACATTATATTATCAAATACAAGAGAGTTATACTTTAGAAAGTTTATTTAAAATATTTGAAGACTTCAAGGACTTTCGTTCAAACTATAATGCAAAAAGAAACTCACTAGAGTTTAGTGATATTACAAATATAGTGCATAAACTTTTAGAAAATCATATCGATAAAGACTTTTTATACTTTAGACTTGATGCAAAATATAATCATATTTTAATAGATGAATTTCAAGATACTTCAACACTACAGTATAAAATACTTTTTCATTTAATTGATGAGATAATATCTGGAAATCCAGAAGTATATAAAACATTTTTTTATGTGGGTGATATAAAACAGTCTATTTATAGGTTCAGAGGTGGAACTAAAGAGCTTTTTGATTATGTATCTTCTGTGTTTAATCCGATGCTTGAAGTTGAACTATTAGATAAAAACTATAGAAGTAGTAAAAATGTAGTTAACTTTGTAAATAATACTTTTGAACCTCTACAAAACTATGAATACGATAATCAAAAAGTACATAGTGATATAGAAGGATTTATAGAAGTAACTAATATATCAAGTGAAAAAGAGCTTATATATGAAGATGTATACAATAAAGTGGATGAGTTACTAAAAAATAATGTAGAAGCTAATAATATTGCCATCCTTACATATACAAATGCAGATGTATTAGCTATTTATGAATACTTCAAGCAAAAGAATCCAAACTTAGAAGTGGTTACTGAGATGACCTCTAAACTTATCAATCAAACAAATGTAAAAGCACTTATAAATGCAGTAAAATATCTCTATTTTAAACAAGATATTTATAGGGTTAATTTTAATAGTTTGATAGGTAATGACTATTTTAAAGAGTTTGAATTTTCTTGTGATATATATAATACTGATGTGGTTACTATTTTAAAAACACTCAGCTTTCATTTTAATATAGTGGATGATAATGTGATACGGTTTATAGAGTTAGCAGTATCGTATGATACTATTGTAGATTTTGTATATGATAGTAGTAAAGATGATACATCGATAGTCTCACAAGCTCAAAATGGTATATCTATTTTAACAGTATTTAAATCAAAAGGTTTAGAGTTTGATACGGTAATAGTATTAGATAGAGTTACTAAAAAAAATCCAGATAGATCTTCGTTACTTTTTGAATATGACGATATCAATCTAAATAAGATATTTTATAAAAGATCAAAACGAGAAAACCTTGATAGATTTTATGAAGAAGCAGTACTTAAAGAGAAAAGTCTAGTAATAGGTGATGAATTAAATATTTTATATGTAGCCTTAACACGAGCAAAAAATAATATGATAGTATTAAAAAAAGACAAAGGCAGTGTTTTTGAATTACTTGGTGATTTTCCTTTAAAAACTATAGGTACTTTGCATATCACACCTAAAAAGAAAAAACAAAGTGAAATTATTAAGTCTGTTTCTTATACACCTTTAAATTTGGGGTATCAAGAAAAATCGAAAAATAGTTCTGATAATAACGCCGATAATTTAAAAGCTAGATATTTTGGGATAGCGACACATTATTGTTTAGAGATGATGAAAACGTTTGATGTGGAGAGTTTAGAGAAAGCTATATTAATAGTGAAAAATAAATTTGCTAATTCATTAGATGAAATAGAACTAGATGATGTATTTCAAAGAGTAGAACATCTTATAAATAATGTTGAGTTTCAAAGTATAGTAAAAGATTCTAACTTCACAAAAGAACAAGCACTTATGTTTAATGATGAGCATAAAATTATAGATTTACTTATTCAAAATGAAGATGGTTATATTGTAGTAGATTATAAAACTACAAATGAAAAAAGCTCTAGTCATCTCAAACAGGTACAAAACTATGTTCAAGCTATCAAAGACATCACAAAAGAAAACAATGTAAAAGGCTATCTTGTTTATTTACATAGAAATGATGTAGAGTTGTTATCTATATAAATGGAAGATATTAAACAGTTTCATAAAAATCTTTTATCGTGGTATAAAAAGTGTGGAAGAGACCATCTTCCATGGCGAAATACTGATGATATTTATCATATTTATATCAGTGAAATCATGTTGCAACAAACTCAAGTAAATAGAGTGATGAATGAGTTTTATCCAAACTTTTTAGAAAAATTTCCTACTTTAGAAGTATTGGCAAATAGTCCTATTGAAGTAGTTTTGGCTTCTTGGAGTGGACTAGGGTATTATAGTCGAGCTAGAAATATACATAAAACTGCAAATGAATGTCCGAAACAATTACCAGATGACATGAGTGAACTTTTAAAGTTACCAGGTATTGGTAGATACACAGCAAGTGCGATTTGTAGTTTTGGGTATGAACAAAATGTAAGTGTAGTAGATACAAACATATCAAGAGTACTTAAACGGTATTGTGGTTTCGTAGAAGTAAAAGATGAGGTGGTTTGGAGTAGTGCGGATACATTACTCAATCACAAAGAACCACGAAGTCATAACCTTGCTTTAATGGACTTGGGTTCTATGGTTTGTACCCCTACAAATCCTAAATGTGATGAGTGTCCTTTATCTGATACTTGTAAAGGAAAAAATGAACCTGAACTCTATACAAAAAAGAAAAAAACTGTCTATGAAGCTATGGACTTATTTTTTGCTATATGTATAAAAGACAATCACATAGCACTTACTAAATCTACAGGAAAAATGTATAAAGGGATGTTAGTATTACCCTCAACAGATCCAATAGATGAAAATCTACTTACAACATATAAACATAGTTATACCAAATATAGACTCACAGTACATTTATATAAAGTTGAAAAGATAGAAGGTGATGAAATTATTTGGATAAATATAGAAGATATAGATACTTTGCATATATCAACACTTACAAAAAAAGGGCTTGAAAAAATTGTCTAAAGAAGTATTTACGAAAATGTACTCTTGTAAAGAATTACCCTTTATGGAATTACGATATTCTAATGCAAATCAACATTATAAAAAACATTTTCATGAAACTTTTTCTTTAGGTGCCAATAAAGAGGGAAAAAGTGTTTATATAAATCGTGAAAATAAATATAATTTAGATAAAAATAAACTAACCATTATTAATCCTTATGATGTGCATGCTTGTAATGCCACGGGTGAAGTACTAAATAAATATTACATGATGTATTTAGATGTTTCATGGTGTGAAA
>JAONGR010000084.1 GCA_028375605.1 Arcobacteraceae bacterium | reverse complement strand
AATATGATATTACAGCAGAGCAAAGGCAAATAATACTTATTCTTAATGCTTATGGATCTATGTCTCAAAGAAGACTTTGTGAATTATCTATGAGTGAGCCTTCTAACCTTACTATTACTCTAAAAAGAATGGGAAAAAATGATTATATAAAAAAAATCAAAGATCCAAAAGATAAAAGAGCTTCTTTAATTGAAGCTACACAAAAAGCCTGCAGTTTAAATGATGTGCTTAAAGAAGCTGGAAATATTTATAAAGATACAGCACTAAAAGGTATAGATCAAAAAAAAGTTGATATAGCAAGAGAAGTCTTAGAACAAATGCATGAGAACATACTTAAAGAAGAACATCAAAATCTTTTACAACAAAAAACAAAACATGCTTTAGAAGTTTTACATGATTAAAACAATTTTATTTTTTATTATCCCTTTTTTGATTTATCTGGGATTATACACTTTTATACAAGAACAAAAAGACCTTATACTTGTAACTCTTTTGATTAGTACTATTATTTACTGGGCTAGTGATTTAATACCTGACTATCAAGCTTCGTTGATATTTTTATTTACTTGTTTAGCTTTTTCTCTTAGTCCAAAAGAAGTGATATTTTCAGGATTTTCTTCATCTGCTTTTTGGCTTGTATTTTCTGGTATGCTCGTAGCTAGTGCAATAAAAAAAGTAAAATTAACAGAGCATTTTAGCTCTTTTTTTCTAAGACTAAAAACCCCTTCATATCTATCTTTACTCATCATCATAAGTATATTTTCTCTTTGTTTTGCATTTATTATGCCATCAGGGGTCGGAAGAGTAGTATTACTTATACCAGTAGCGATTATAGTAGCACAAAGTTTTGGTTTTAAGGAAAATGACAAAGGATATACAGGTATCATACTTGCATTTATACTAACTACAACCATGCCAGGGTTTACCATACTACCTGCAAATGCTCCAAATATGATAATGACAGGTTTAGTTCATGAAATATATAACATTGAGATACTCTATTCCCAATATTTAATTGTGAATTTTTTGATTTTTGGTGTATTAAAAAATATCTTCATCGTTGCACTTATCTATTACTTTTTTAATGACACTATTAAAAAAACTACTCAAGATAAAAAAGAAACTAACTCAAATACAAAAGAGCAAAAAACACTTATTTTTATACTAAGTATTATGATCATATTTTGGATGAGTGATTTTATACATGGAATTAATCCTAGTATCATAGCTATAATTGGTGTACTCTTTTTAGCCTATCCCAAAATAGGTATATTAGATACGAAAGATATAAACTCATTAAATCTAACATCTCTTATCTTTTTAGCAGGTGTAATCAGCCTAGGAAGTGTGGCGGGAAACAGCGAATTTACAAAAGTAAACCTATCTTGGATACTCAATCATATAGAATTTTTTGATTCAAAACTTTTAAACTATATCTCTATTAGTAGTTTTATGTCTTTTAGTGGTATTGTATTAACCCAAGCAACTATTCCCGCTTTATATACTCCTATAGCAGATCAACTAAGCACTATAAGTGGATTTAGTATGGATGAAATATTTATGATGCAAGTAGCTGCTTTTTCTACTGTATTTTTCCCATATCAAATGGCACCACTTATCATAGGTGTAAAGCTAGCAAAAATAAAACAAACAGATATGTTAAAAGTGATATTTTATCTAGCAATTATAAGTATCCTGTTTCTTATGCCACTTCAATATTTTTGGGTAAATAGTGTTGTTATATAAACTTATTTTTTATGTAATTGTTTTGACTTAATAATCCTGAAATAGATATATTTTATTGATTTTTGTATAGTTTAGTAAATTCATTGACTTATTCATTTGTAATTACCTCTATAATTCAACTAATAAATACTTATTTAAGTCAATATTCCATAAACTAAAGATAACAAACTATATTACTATCTAGGAGATTATTTATGAGAAATATTTTTACCAAAGCAATATTTGCTTTATCAATTTTTTTTATTTGCTCTACGCAAGCTTTATCAAACGAAAAACCTAAAATATTAATTATCCATTCTTATCATCCTACGCTAAAATGGACTAAAGATATAAATGATGGAATTCATGCAATTTTTCCGGATATAACAAAGGTAGATTTATATACTGAATATATGGATACAAAACATCACTCAAGTATCGAATATAGAGAATCACTTACAAATGTTTATTATAAAAAATATAAAGATATAAAATTTGATGTAATTATTTCTTCTGATGACAATGCATTTAACTTCTTAAAACTTCACCATACAGAGCTTTTTCAAGATACACCTGTTGTATTTTCTGGTGTAAATGATTTTCAAGATAAATCAATTATCGAACACAAAAATTTTACGGGTGTTTCAGAAACAGTTAGTTATCTAAAAAACTTTAATCTTATGAATAAATTGCAGCCAGATTTAAAAAATGTCTACATTATTACAGATGAGACAGTAACTGCAAAATCTGATAAAAAAATGATTTTAAAGTCTATTAAAAAATACCCAAATAAAAATATAAAATTTATTTTTATCTCAGCTGAAAGTTTGAAATCATTACTTAAAACGGTTGTAAGTTTACCAGAAGATAGTGCTATTCTTTATAGTTCATACTACCAAGAGTCAACAGGAAAAAGTGTTAAGTATCACACTGTTTTAAATGAGTTATCAAAAGTCGCTAATACTCCCATATATATTGTTGTTGATCAATATTTAGGACATGGTGCTCTTGGAGGATATGTTAAAAGTGGATTTATACAAGGTGAAAAGGCAGCCATAATGGCAACCTTAATTATCAAAGGAGTTAAAGCATCAAATATTCCAGTACTTAAAGATAATCAAAATCTATATATGTTTGATTATAATATAATGCAAAAACAACATATAAATATTGATCTTTTTCCATCAAACTCTGTTTATATAAATAAACCAGATACTCTTCTAGAATTATATTTTCAAGAAATAATTACGATTATAGTTGTATTTATTTTACTTGTTATTTTTATCATTATACTTCTTATAACGAACAAAAAAAGAAAAAAAGCAGAGTTATTTGCAAAAAAGCAATTGGCTTTTCAACAAAACCTAATTGACAATGTAAATACTCCTATATTTTATAAAGATATAAATAAAAATTATATAGGTTGCAATAAAGCATTTTTAGAATTATTTGAAGTGAAAAAAGAAAATATAATAGGTAAAAATGTTTTTGAATTAAATGATAAAAATACCGCTAAAATTGTAGATGAAAAAGATAATGAATTATTAGAAACAAAAAAATGGCAAGAATACGAGCATACGATTATTACTCAAAATGGTGAAAGAAAAGATTTATTACTAGATAAAGATGTATTTTACGACCATGGTATTTTGGGTGGTATTGTAGGAACTATTTTTGATATGACAAATATTAGAGCCTTGAACTATGATATCAATCGATTATTAACAGTATTTGATACAAATGTAATTGCATCAAAAACAGATATAAATGGTAATATCATTTATG
>JAONGR010000083.1 GCA_028375605.1 Arcobacteraceae bacterium | reverse complement strand
AGATTATGAGTGAGATAAGAATAGAAAAGAAAAAAGAAGAAGAAAAAATTAAAATAGCTACAAAAATAAAAGAGGAAGAAAAAGGAAAGACTTTTTACCTCAATAAATGTGCTTCCTGTCATGGTCTTAATGGTGAATTAAAAGTTGGAAATGCAACATCATTAAGGGAATTAAGTTTAGAGAAATTTCAAGATGCAATTAGAGGATATAAAATAGGTTCTTATAATTTAGGTGATGGTTCGGAAATGAGACCTTATAGTATGGGTGTTTCTTCATCTGATGTGAAAGCTATACATAAATATTTTCAACAAGTCAAATAATAGTATTGTATTTCCCATCCATAATGTAAATATATGTATGGGAAATACTAAAATCTAAAGTCGAAAAAATTTCTTTATTTTTAAAATACCTAGTTGAATACCACTATATCTCATAAGATGGGCGAGTTTTTTCCATTGGGATTTTTCATAGCAAGGATTAGGACATTTTCTACATCGTGGTTTTATCTCATGTGGACATTCTTCTAGTCGTTCAATCGAATAATTTATAAGCTCTTTGCATTCATTACATAAATGAAATTCTATTTCATAGTTTTTATGTTTATACCGTAAATTTCTAATATAACTATTTTGTTTGTTATGTTTATCTTTACAATATATAGTAAAAAACTTTTTTAAAGTCTCAGCTTCACTTATAAACTTTTCGTTTGTCATTGATTATAATATCGTTATAACTTTTGAAATGTTTGCAAAAATAGCTTCTACTCTTTTTTGCCAAAGTTGACCAAAGAGTTTTTTATCTTCTGGTGTAGCTGTGTTTTGCATGATTTTTTGCATAAGTTGTGGCACTCTTTCATCTTGTGATATTTGCGATGGATTGTAAATAAGCTCAACTGATTTACCAGTGTCTAGTCTTTGTAGTTTGATACTTGAAGTAATATTTGCATTAAATTGCATAAGATCATGTCTAGCAAAGTTTCCATTTAGTCCTTTAAATCCTAGCGATTCTGTAGCACCTGTAATTTGGGATAATACAGTACCAATAACACCTGCAACACCATCTTTATCATCTTCTTTAAATGATACAAATATGTCACCACGAGTTGGTATCTCATCTTGATATAACTCTTTTAAACCAACCATTGCCATGATATAAGCACCACTTACTGTAGGGCAACTATGACCCGCACTTTTAACTATATCTAAATAGCTAAACTCTACTAAACCATTTTCAAATGTTCCTAAAAGGTTTGAAAGAGGGTCTTGAAGTTTTATAGTTTCTATTGTATTAAAAAATTCTGGATAGTTCATATTATTTCCTTAAATGTAATTTTTGTTATTTTAGCTGCCACAACAACCTGTATCTTTAAAATCAGTTTTTGCAACACCTTTTGCTCTTTTTGCAAATACAACTCTTGTATTTTCATCTTCTAACTCATCAAATTCAAATGTAAAATCATTTTCAATCTTTGGAAAAAGTCCCATAGGTGGTTTACTATTTATCAACACAAGTTTTTCATCATTTTGAATTACCTCTAATCCAATCATTGCGTTTACCATCGGCTCTGGATGCCTAGATTTGCTACTATCAAACTGTAAAAATGTCACACCATTTTCAATATATTTGAAAAATGGTACTGTAGCACCTTCTATTTCGATTTGTTCTGCATTTTGGGGTAAACTATTCATCATATTTCCTTGTAGGTTTTTATATAAGTATTATAATGAAATATTGTGATAGATTTATTGATATGTGTCAATATGTATTTTAGAAATTCAGTGAATTTAGTTTGAGTTATTTAGATTAACGACTATCTTTGTTGTGTCTGTTGTACTTTCTTTTAATTTATTTTTATAAAAAGTTAACGATGTAATACTTTGTTTAAATAAATATTGACTAGTTATGCCTTTTGTCCAGGTATGTGAAAGTTCAATTTAATTAGTCTTTATTTGCATATTATTTTCTCATGTTGATATAACGACTGAAGTGAGCTACAAGGTGGTATAACTTCGTGAATATTCGGTCTTTCATCTAAGTAACTTTAGGTGATAAAAGCTTGGTATTTTCGCAGTTTAACCTTGTTAGTCTCCTCTGATTTGTTAGACTTTATCTTTTAAGTATCTCATTTCTATGATATTCTAAATAGTCTTCTCTTCCTTCTATGGGTAGAAATGGAAAGTTTTTATTATCTGAAATACCGATTTTAGAATAGGTCATTTTTGATAAAAATGGAGATAATATTGTTTTTTTATCATTTGTAAATGACATAAAACCTTTATCAAATAAATAGTCAAATGTGGGTGTTAGCATGAATCCATTATGAGGATCAATTTTTTCAGTTTCATTTGATTTAGCCCATGGTTTAATATGACTTGCTATTAATAATCTATCATCTGAAACCATAGTAATTGGACAGAAAGGACATTGATTTAATAATTCTTCTCTATATTTCCCTTGCCCAATTCTTGCTCTAGTTTTTAATTTCTTTTCTTCTATATTGACAATTGCATTTAATTCTTTTTCTTCTTCTTCTAAGATATATGGATGTATTACATCACCAAAATAATCAGCAAAAAGTCTAAAGTAATACTCTATGTTGTTATGTTCATTAAGTAATTTTACTACTGAGATAAAAGTAATATTTGGTAAAGATAATTGTCTAATTATTTTATAAGCTGTATCTGATGATTTGACATAAATTCTTGGTCCAGATATTTGTATTTGTTCTATAATCTCAAATTCTATTTTTTCTGGTAATAAATTAATTTCATTCTTTCTTTCATTCCATAATCTTGGTAGTATATCACTATTAATATATGGTTGTTCTGGCTTTAAATACTCAACTTTAGTTTCATCTAAATAATTTAGTAAATCTTTTTTCATTAAAAAACATTTAATTGTAAATCCATTATTACCAAAAAAGTTTCTAGTATCATCATTGTCATTACCTACATAAAGTTTTGCTTCACCATTACCACTGCCAATTTTATTTTGCCTTACAACAAAAGAGTCTGCAATTGTTATTTTTTCTTTAGTATCTACAACTGTAAATATTTTATTTAAAAGGTTAATTTTCATTATTTACTCCAAATTTACTAATATCCATTTGTTTTAATAATGCAATTAATACATCAACTACAATACTATTCCCAGCTTGTCTATACATTTGAGTATCACTAACAACTTGTTTAAAACCATCTCCAAATCCCATTAACCTTAAACATTCTTTTGGAGTTAATTTTCTAATTCTTCCTTTATTGTGTGTTACATAATTATCAACACCTGCACGATGCATTTTATGCATAGTTTGTAGTAATGGTCTTGCCACTTCCAAATCAGTTTTAATTGTAGTTTTGAAGTTTTTTGTACCCGTAGATAATACATATTTAGTTATCTTTTCAGATAAATAATATTTTTCTTCTACTTCATTTACATTAAAAATAAATTCGTTAAATTCTTGCTTATTTTTATTTTCATAAATAAAATCACCATGCCAGTTAAATTGTTGATTAGCTTTTTGACAAATAGCA
>JAONGR010000082.1 GCA_028375605.1 Arcobacteraceae bacterium | reverse complement strand
TATTTCTATATTTAAATTTTCAATATGTTCTTTTGCTTTTTCTATGGGAGTGTCAATTATAAAACATAAATCAGCACTACCTTCTTTTACATTTTTTGCTTTTGGTTCAAATTCATTTCCTAGTTGGTGTAGATTGATTTTTTGATTGCCGTATTTTAAAGCTACTCGAGTCTTTTTAAATGTCTCTTTTTGCATCCCTAAAACTTGTGTGTAAAAAGAAACTGTTTTATCAATATTTTTTACTGTTAAAACAAGATGATCTAATCTATTTGTAGTTATCATTGTATCTATGCTATATCTTGATAACTATCTCTTATTTCTAAAAACTTATCTAGATTTTCAAACATGATATCTACTAGATTTGGATCGAAGTGTTTTCCTCTTTCTTCTTTAAAAAGGTCTAGTATTTTTTCTAGCTCCCAAGCATCTTTATATACCCTTTTACTTCCAAGTGCATCAAATACATCTGCAATAGCAGTGATACGTCCGTAGATATGAATATCTTCACCTATCGTTCTATTTGGATAACCCGAACCATCCCATTTTTCATGATGATCTTTTGCAACTATGGCAGCTGCTTTTAAAATAGGTCGTTCTGAACCTTTTAACATCTCATAACCAAGCTCGGCATGTGTTTGCATGATTTTCCACTCATCAAGGTCTAGTTTTCCTGGTTTTTTAAGTACCGCATCTGGAATACCCACTTTTCCTATATCGTGCATAGGCGATGCTATTTTTAAAGTGTCTGAATCTTCTTGGCTAAGACCAGATTCTATAGCTAAAAGATATGAATATTCTGCCACTCTTTTTACATGGTTTCCTGTCTCTTTACTTCTTGTTTCTCCAATTTCACCCATTTTATAAACGATATCTTTTTGGGTATTGATGATTTCTTCATTTATTTTCACTAAATCACTTACATTAAATGCAAATGCCAAAATAGAACCAATCTCAGATACACCTTTAAAATGTATCATGTAAGTTAAGTCTCCTATTTTTACTTTATTGAAAATACTTGCTTTTTCTTTTACTAGGTCATGGGCTGTTTTACATTGTTTTGGATACAGTTCTTCGAGTAATTTGACATCTTTAAAGATTTTTTTTCCTGCATTATTTGCAAAGTCGAGACGACCATCTTCTTTAAATAGAAGTACTGGTTCTGGATTAAATAAGGGGAATTGGGATAAATAGTAGTTTCTCTTAGCTTCATTTTCATTTATGCCTAAGGCATCATGAATAGGACAATATTCATATGAGCTTGTTATAAGTAGTGTGATAGCAAATATAGATATCCACCATATATCAAAATAGATAGCAGATGCGATCAGTAGTATACCTACAATTGTTCGTAGATGTTTTTCGTGTTTAAATAGATTGTTTTTTATAGTCATTTTATATCCTAAGTTTTAGGGTCAAATATTATATAGTAGTATATAACATTTGACTAAAAAGGAAGTTTAGATTAGAGTGCTCTATCTAGTATTTTTTCTACTATACCTAAATTGATAGATTCTTTATCTCCAAATTTTACAAACCCATGCTTTTCTAAAAGATTTGTTACTTTATCTTTTATCTGTGTATCTTCTGTGTAAGAAGATAGTTTTAGGTCTACATTTAAAGACTTATACATATTTTCTATTTTTACTATTACATCTTCAGGGTTTGAAGTAGTTATACCAAATACATTTTTCCCCATTTGTAAAAGTTTGTCTTTTTTTTCATCTATAAGTTCTCTTAAAAGATGTGGTTGGATTACAGCCAATGTTCTTGCATGATCCATACCATATAGTCCACTTAATTCATGACCGATAAAATGTGTACCCCAATCTTGAGGAACACCAGAACCTATAAGACCATTTAAGGCTTGGTTTGCCATCCAAAATAGGTTTGCATACCATTTATCATCTCTATTATCATAAGTTGTTGATAACTCATATAATCCTCTTAATAGACCTTCTGAGTAATAATCTTGAGCTTTAAGTCCATGCGAACTTGTGATATATTGTTCACAAGTATGTACAAAAGCATCTATTACTCCATTTGCTAATTGTCTATCATCTAAACTTTTTAAAACATCAGGATCTAAAATAGCGAATTGTGGATATGAAAAAGGAGAATGAAAAAATCTTTTCTCTTTTGTTTCAGCTTTAGTTATAACTGCGCCAGTATTTGATTCACTACCTGTCGCTGCTAATGTTAAAACAACACCAAGTTCTGGAGCTTTTGTAGGTGTGAAATCTCCAGTAAGTAGATCCCAACCATCACCTTCATAGTAAAAAGAATTTGCAATATATTTACAGCCATCAGCTACACTACCACCACCAACAGCTAAGATATAATCAATATCATTTTCTCTACCAAATAAAACAGCTTTGTCCAAAGACTCTTTTGTAGGATTGGCTTCGATTCCACCAAATTCACACCAAGTATGTTCTTTTAGAGCATCTTTAACTTGATCAAAAACACCATTTT
This sequence comes from Arcobacteraceae bacterium, assembly GCA_028375605.1. Taxonomy (GTDB): domain Bacteria; phylum Campylobacterota; class Campylobacteria; order Campylobacterales; family Arcobacteraceae; genus JAIOSF01. Next base: position 1,265 of record JAONGR010000082.1, on the reverse strand, counting down.
TTTTGATACTTCCTCCACCATATACAACTAATATTTTATTTTCTTTTGGTATTAGATTTGATATAGATGCTATTTTACCTTGACCAAATTCTATTTGTGTTGGATTTTTATAGCTAAATTCCATTTATTTCCTTTTTATAAAAAATTTTGTTTTAATGTTTCTTCAAAAACTGATAATTCATTTTCTAGGTTTAAATCACCTTTAAATATATCATGAACAGCATAAGTTTTCATTTGAGTAGAACCACAAAATTGAAAAGTTTTATGTGTTGCTACATTTGCTTCATCTAAAGATAAACCCTCAAAAAAACCATCTTTATTGTCAAATTCACTTTTAGGGCAATTGTAAGTTAATGATAACATATATTTAGTGCCATTCATCAATCCACCGCTACCATATTTTCTTGATGAATCATCTCTACTTCTTCCATCATTTGTATATGTTACTGAGTGTGCGCCAGCTGAAAAAACTTCATCGATATATTTTTTTGTAATCCAAGGTACACCCATCCAATAAACAGGATACTGCACTATTATATAATCAGCCCATGCAAACTTTTCAACTTCTTTTTCAATAGAATACTCACTCTCCACAGTAGAATGTTTTACTATAAATGAATTTTCACTTAGAAATTCATCTGCTCTTTTTATATAAGCATGAGTTAAATTTCCTTGGGCAACTTCGTCATATTTTTGGTGACCATTTATTATTAGTACATTCTTCATGATTAATCCTTATTTTATAAACTCTACTACTTCATCAAAGTCACGTCTTATTTGTATACTTTGTTCGTCTATTCTATACCCAAATGGTAGTACCATAGATACTTGGTTTTTAGTAGTGTCTAAATCTAGTGCCTTCTCTAGCTTTTCTTTTTCAAAACCTTCTACAGGACAAGAATCAATACCAATATATGCAGCAGCAGTCATCATATTTCCAGCAGCGATATATGTTTGTCTTGCTTCCCAGTCATGAATATTTTTATCACTACTTAATGTTTCTTTTAAATGATCTGAATATATACTCACGTAGAAATCAAGTTTATCTTGAGGAAAACCTTTTCTTTTAAGTCTTGCTTCTGGTAAACCTGTTTCTGGTTTTGCATCTTCAATATTTGTTAGTAATATTACTAAATGAGAACACGATGTAATTTGAACCTGATCCCAACAAAATGGTCTTAATTTTGCTTTTAATTCTTCATTTGTTATAACTAAAAATTTCCAAGCTTCTATTCCAAATGATGATGGTGACTTTCTTCCTGCTT
>JAONGR010000081.1 GCA_028375605.1 Arcobacteraceae bacterium | reverse complement strand
TATTTTTTCTGTTTGAGTTCGAACAATATCGTCATCTTCTACATATAGTATGCAGATATGCTTTAATTGTTTTGTGTCTAATTTCATAATATAAAGCCTTGTTTTTTAATTATTGAATAAATCTATATCATTATTTTGAGAGGGTGGTGTCAATCGAAATAGTTCATAACTCTTAACCGTTGCAACTCGTCCTCTAGCTGTTCTTTGAATATATCCATTGGCAAGTAAATAAGGTTCAATAGCTTCTTCTAAAGTACCTTCATCTTCACTCAACGCTGCAGCAATAGTACTTAACCCCATAGGTTTTCCTTTATTTGAGAGTAAAAGCTCCAAAAGTCTTAAATCCATTTCATCAAAACCTTTGTCATTTATTCCAAGCTCATCTAATGCATATTGGCATCTATGTAAGTCAATAGTATCTTCATCTTCAACTTCCGCAAAATCTCGAACTCTTTTTAAAAGCCGCAGTGCAACTCTAGGAGTCCCCCTACTTCTTCTAGCTATTTCAAAACTCGCTTCTTTGTTACTTTCTTTTTCTAACTTTATCGATGCAATATCAATAATCTTTGCAAGTTCATTATCTGTATAAAAATTTAATCTAAAATGCATTCCAAATCTATCACGTAAAGGATTACTCAACATTCCAGCTCGTGTTGTAGCACCAATTAAAGTAAATTTTGGAAGATCAATTTGTACAGTTTGTGCAGCAGGTCCAGACCCAATAATAATATCAAGCCTAAAATCTTCCATAGCAGGATAAAGTATCTCCTCTATTGCAGGACTTAGTCTATGAATCTCATCTATAAATAAGATATCACCCTCTTCTAGATTTGTTAAAATTGCAGCTAAATCACCACCTTTTTCAATTGTTGGTGCAGCTGTAACTTTTATACTACTTTCCATTTGGTTAGCAATAATATGACTTAATGTAGTTTTACCAAGACCGGGAGGTCCAAAGAGTAAAATATGGTCAAGTACTTCTTCTCTTTTTTTACAAGCTTTTATAAATACCTGTAAATTTTTTTTTATTTTTTCTTGTCCAATGTAATCATTCCAAATACTAGGTCGAAGTGTTACTTCTTCACTAGTGTCATCAAATGACATTTTCTCTAACTCTACTAATCTTTCCAATAGTTTATCCTATGTTTTTATTCACTATATCATAATTAATGATTAGTATTAAGATATATTGCATTATGCAATTTATTCCATACCTTCTGCATATCGGATCACTTTATTTCTTCCATTGTGTTTTGCTTGATATAGAGCAATATCACTTTGTTTTACATATTTCCAAAAACTTTTATTATTATTTGGAAATAATGAAGTTCCAATACTAACCGTTTTACTAAATGATTCCGTACCAGCGTCAATCTTTTGTTGAGAAAATGCAATTCTTATCTCTTCAGCTTTTGAATGTAGTTTCTCTTCAGTACAATCAGTTAAAACAACAATAAATTCTTCTCCTCCAAATCGTATTACAACATCCGAATCAGCAACAACATCAATCAATGTATTTGATATCGTTTTAATAGCAATATCTCCAATGTCATGCCCATAATTATCATTTATTAATTTAAAGAAATCAATATCAACCATCATAAGACCACAAGCCATATTTTTAAATTTTCCATTATATAATTGAGAGTCAATATATTTTTCTAAAAATTTTCTATTATATAGACTTGTTAAAGGATCAGTTTGTGCATTTCGCTCTAAAATTTGCATCAATTTTTTACTTACAATTTCCGGTTTAGCCGCATCTATATAATCATTTATAAATGGTAACATATCTCTAACTTTTCTATGTTCATCTTTTGTTTTAGTTACAATCGAAATAATAAAATCTAAGTCATTAGAAATTGAATACGGAACACAAATATAAAAACTATCATCATTTTTATGGTTTTCACACACATCTTTAAATTGGCATGAATCGACTACAGTATTAGTTCTATCTGCTCTGCACCCATTATCAATAGGATTACATAAAATTTCTTTATGTACATAAACTATTTCGGTACTCTTATTTGTTGTATCAGCTTCAAGAAAATTAAAGTCATTTAGTCCAAATTTACTTTCTAATACAAAGGCAAATCTTCTGTATACATCTTCTATATGTTCATCATGTTCAATAGTTTTTCTAAATTTATAAATATCAGCAAGTCTAGTAACTGTATTTTGCACTTCCATCATTGGATCATCTTCTCTATCTGATTTATGTGCCGTTAAAAATATCTTAATCTTCTTTTCAATTATTGTTAAGTTATCTTGTAGTTTAAACATATGCTCATTTACCCAATGCGCAACCTCTTTTGCTTCCCCATTATTTACACCCTCTATACGAGCAGTATAATCACCACTATCTGCAGCTTGCATAACATCTTTAATAGATTTAAAAATCTTTAGATAAGGAGTTATTAAATTTCTTACAAAAAATAATATTATTAACATAAGGGCTAAAGAAATAACAGAAACATAAGATATTATTTCTAATCCACTCTCTTTTAAATCATCCATAGTCATAACCATTGATATTGCACCAAGAGTATTACCGACTTTAGTATCATGACAAGATAAACAATTTATAGATTGTGTTTGCTCTGCTTTATATGGAATAGTAATTCTATATGTACTATGACCAAAAAAGTTCTCATCCATAATAGCAATAGTTTCTCCTGTTTTAAGAACTTTGGCATCTATATCATCTACTATTAACTCATTTGTTTTTCCAAACTGTTTACTCACTTCTTCAGATCGAATAATCCATAAATTATCTATATGAGAAAGATTTTTAGTTTCATTTATATAGAAATCTCTATTTTCCATAATCCCATTAACCATATGTGCTGTTAATCCATTTTTAACACTTTGTGAAACTAGATGAGCTTTTGTTTTTGCACTATCTATTCCAAATTCTCTTAAATTTAAAGTCACTGTTACAATTAGTGCTAAAAACATCACTATCATTATAATTGCAATTGTTGCGATCACATTCTTTTTAGTATTCATTATAGTTATCACTTTCTAGGGTTATTTAATATATTTCTTCATCTGATGGAAATTTCTTCTCGCTAACATCTTTTACATATTGACGTACGCTCTGTTTAACTCTATTTGCACCATCTAAGTACCTTCTTACAAACTTAGGTTTAAACTCATCAAAAAAACCTAACATATCAGACCAAACAAGTACTTGACCATCTACATCTAGTCCTGCTCCAATTCCTATTATAGGAACAGTTACAGATTCTGTAATTAGTTTTGCAGCATCTGGTTTAACACCTTCTAGTACAATACAAAAGGCTCCAGCTTTTTCAATCGCTTTAGCATCCTCAATTAATGATTGAATATTTAGGGCATCTTTACCTTTAATTTTATATCCACCTTCACTTCGAACATTTTGAGGCATTAACCCTATATGACCAACAACCGCAATCGAATTGTCAGTTAGATGTTTAACAATATGTGCTTTACTTACTCCACCTTCTATTTTTACAGCATCTGCAGATGTTTCTTGATATACTTTCATCGCATTTTGAAAAGCCGTATCTATGTCAATATAAGTTCCAAAAGGCATATCACAAATAACAAAAGTATTTTTAGCACCATTACAAACTGCTTTTGTGTGATATATCATATTGTCCATAGATATTCCTAAGGTATCACTATTTCCCCCAAAACTCATATTTAAACTATCCCCTACTAAAATAAAGTCAACTTCTTTATCAAATAAGCTAGCAAATAACGCATCA
>JAONGR010000080.1 GCA_028375605.1 Arcobacteraceae bacterium | reverse complement strand
TCAATTTCAAACTCTTTTTCTAAATCTTGTGTATTTTCATAAAATATAGTTTTAGCTTTTGTTTTAAAGTCTTTAAATTTAGATGGTATAATTGCTATATCATTTGTATCCATTAGCTCTAACGGTTTTAATTTAGCTTTTTCATACTCTACAAAACTTCCATGCCAAGATAAATGATCATCATGAACTGGTAATAAAATATAAATATTTGGCTTTGCTGTGTTTGTATAGTGAAGAGTAAATGATGATGTTTCTAATATCCATGTTTTTTTTGTTTTATCCATTAAAGCTAAAGGATAACCAATATTACCACCACATTGACTATTATCATCATTTAAAAGATGTTGTAACATCTGTGTTGTTGTGGTTTTGCCATTAGTTCCACTAATCCAAACAGAAAAAGGCATCTCTTTAGAAAAGAGATCATATTCACTAATTAAATTCTTTGTATTTTTCACTAATGTATTATGAGGAGGAATTCCTGGACTCACTACAGTTAATTCATCAGATTTTATATCGTATTCAGATTCATTACTATCATCATATAACGATGCATTTGGATAAATTTTCTTTATAGATAAAGCTGTTTTACCACGACCTAATATTCTCATATATATTCCTATGTCTTTTATCTGATTTTTAAACTTGCTAATGCAATAAGATTTGTCATAAATGCAATAATCCAAAAACGAACAATTATTTTATTTTCTGTCCATCCTTTTTGTTCAAAATGGTGATGAATAGGTGCCATTAAAAATACTCTTTTTTTTCTATACTTAAAACTTCCTACTTGAAGTATCACGGAGACTGCTTCTAAAACAAAGATGAATCCAATTGCTAATAAAAGAATTTCACTTTTCGCTACAATAGCCATATATCCCATAAATCCACCAATTGTTAGGCTTCCAGAATCTCCCATAAATACTTGCGCAGGATGAGAATTAAACCATAAAAAAGCTATTAATGCTCCCATAAAGGAAGCACCAACTATTGCTAACTCTCCCACTAGTTTTATATTTGGTAAAAGTAAATATTCACTTATAATAGCATGCCCTGTAATATATACTATTAATGATAATGTAAAAAATGCAATAACAGATGGAACTGTAGCTAAACCATCTAATCCATCTGTTAAATTAACGGCATTTGTACTTGCAATCATAACTAATATCCAAAATATAATTGAATAGAATCCCATATCAAACAAAGCATTCTTTTGAAAAGGTATATACAGAGTAGTAGGATGATTTGCATAAAATAAAACAGCAATGATTATTAAAGAAGCCAAAACCTGAAATACAATTTTCATTCGTGGAGTCAATCCTTCATCATTTTTATTTTTTGTAATTTTTGATAAATCATCTTTTATACCAATAAGGCTAAATAAAAATATTGTAAGTATAGCGCCAATAACATATATGTTATTTAATTTTGCCGTTAAAATAGTCGCTATTAATGTTGTAAGAACAAAGACTATCCCGCCCATAGTTGGTGTTCCAACTTTTGCTTGATGACTTTGGGGAGCAAGCTCATAAATAGGCTGGTTTGCTTTTCTAGCTGTTGCCCAACGTATAAATTTTGGCATTAAATATGCTGTCATAAAAAATGCGATAAAAAAACCTATTCCCGCTCGTACAGAAATATATTGAAAAATATTTATATCAAGATGTCTATAAAACCAATAAAACAATGTTTAACCTTTTTGAAGTAGATATGTGTTACCATATATTTAGATAAAAATGGATTTTATCTAAATTAGCCAAAAAAGGTAATAAACTAAATGTCTACTACAAACAAAGCATTATTAATAATTACAGATGGAATAGGACACAACTCTTCATGTAAATTTAATGCATTCTGCAATGCAACAAAACCAACATACGATAAGCTCTTTCAAACTGTACCATATTCATTGGTAAAAACATATGGAGAAGCAGTGGGTCTACCAAATGGACAGATGGGTAATAGTGAAGTTGGTCATATGAGTATTGGTTCAGGAAGAGTTTTGTACCAAGATTTGGTTAAAGTAAATCTTGCTATTAAAGATAATACTTTAAAAGATAATGAAATATTCACAAAAGTATTAAATACTTCAAATAACATCCATATTATTGGACTTTTAAGTGATGGTGGTGTTCATTCACACATTGACCATATTATTGCTATGGCTAAAATAGCAGAAAAAAATGATAAAACAGTATTTTTACATTTGATTACAGATGGAAGAGATGTTGCACCAGATAGTGCAACTATATATTTAGAAAAGGTAAATAATATTTGCTCTAACAATATTTCAGTGGCAACTATCAGTGGAAGATTTTATACAATGGATAGAGATAATAATTGGGATAGAATTCAAAAAGGATATAATCAAATTGTTAATGCTAATACATTATATAGTGGTAATACATTTGACTATCTTAAAGAACAGTATGCAAAAGAAGTATATGATGAATTTTTAGAACCTATTTCATTTAATCAATATAATGGAATCAAAGAAAATGATGGTGTAATTTTTGCAAATTTTAGAAGTGATAGAGCAAGAGAGTTAAGTAATTCATTTGCAAACAAAAAATTTAGTGAATTTGAAACTACTAGTGTTAGTTTTAATGTAATTACCATGACACAATATGATAAAAACTTACCTCTACCAGTAATGTTTCCAAAAGAAACTCCCATAAATACTCTAAGTGAAGTAATTGCAAATAATGATTTATCTCAATTACATACAGCAGAAACAGAAAAATATGCTCATGTAACATTTTTCTTTAACGGAGGTGTTGAAGATCCTTTTCCAAAAGAGGAAAGAGTTTTAATACCAAGTCCAAAAGTAGAGACATATGATATGAAACCAGAAATGTCAGCACCTGAGGTTTCAACTGCTGTACAAGATGGAATTGATAAAGGTACTGATTTTATTGTTGTTAACTTTGCAAATGGGGATATGGTAGGGCATACTGGAGTTTATGAAGCAGGTATTAAAGCTGTTGAAGCTGTTGATTATGAACTTGGTATCATTATTAAAAAAGCAAAAGAAAATGGCTACAGTATAATACTAACAAGTGATCATGGAAATTGTGAAATGATGAGAGATGAAAATGGCAAAACATTAACAAACCATACTGTGGGAGATGTGTATTGTTTTGTTATTGCAGATGATATAAAAGAAGTAAAAGAAGGTGCTTTAAATAATATTGCACCGACAATTCTTAAACTAATGAATATTGATATACCTCAAGAGATGGATGAAGCATTAATCTAATAATATTATGTCGCAATTAATTATAAATCAATTATCCATAACATATAACAATAAACAGCTTGTTAATTTAGTTTCAACTCATGAGTCTTCTATTATTATAGAAGATTCTCTAGCTTTAGTTGGACAAAGTGGAAGTGGAAAGTCTTTAACATTAAAGACTATATTACAAATGCCGCCTAAAGAGTTAAATGTTTTATTCGATTATGAATGTAGTTTTGATTTAGATTCAAAAAATATAGGTTTTATTCCACAAAATCCATTTACTTCTTTATCTCCTATGACAAAAATTTCAAAACAATTCTTTTGTCCTATGGAAAAAATAGACCAACTATTACAACTAGTAAACATTGACCTTGCCTTTAAACACAAATTTCCTTCTGAATTAAGTGGTGGACAATTACAACGAATTGTAATTGCAATAGCACTTAGCAGAAATCCAAAGATACTACTACTGGATGAACCAACAACAGCATTAGATAGTAAAAGTAAAAATAGTATTTTACAAATTTTAAAAGATTTAAAAGAACAATTCAAATTCATAATTGTATTTGTAAGTCATGATATAGAATCTA
>JAONGR010000008.1 GCA_028375605.1 Arcobacteraceae bacterium | reverse complement strand
TATATCATACATTGTTTATTAGCTAATAAATCATTTAAAATTGAATGATTTAATGAATAGTCAACAGCTAAGTCAATAAGGTGAACACCTTTACCATTTACACATTTTTCTAATGTTTCAGCAAAATCTTCACAAGATGTTGGTCTATGTCCACTTGCTCCAAATGATTCAGCAAATTTAACAAAGTCAGGGTTTCCTAAATCAAGTCCAAAGTTTTCAAATCCCATACCAGCTTGTTTCCATTTAATCATTCCATATGAATTGTCATTAAGAATAACTACTGTCATATCAAGACCTAATCTTACAGCTGTTTCCATCTCTTGATCATTCATCATGAATCCACCATCACCACAAACTGCAACTACTTTTGAATCAGGGTTTACCATTTTAGCAGCCATTCCAGATGGAAGTCCTGCACCCATTGTTGCTAACGCATTATCTAATAATAATGTGTTTGGTTTAGCACATCTATAGTTTCTTGCAAACCAGATTTTATATACACCATTATCTAGTGTTACTATATCATCATCACTTTTTAGTGTTTGTCTAATTGTTCTTACTGCTTTTTGAGGTAAGATTGGAAATCTTGTATCTCCAAAGTATTTAGAAAGTTTTGTTCTAATTTCTACAGCTAATCTTTTGTAGTACTCAAAATCCCAGTGTTCTTGAGCAGTTAATGCTTCTGTTAATGCGTCAACACTTGTCGCAATATCCCCAACAACATCTAATTGAGGGAAGTATGTATCATCTACTTCTGATGGAAAAAAGTTTAAATGAATTACTTTTGTAGCATCAGGAGTGTTTTCCATAAAAAATGGTGGTTTTTCAATAACATCATGACCAACATTAATAATAACATCTGCTCTTTCAATTGCACAATGTAAGAAATCATCTTTTGATAATGCAGCTGTACTTAAACATAATTCATGATTTTCATCAACTACACCTTTACCCATTTGTGTTGCAAAGAAAGGAATACCCATTTCATCAACAAACTTAGTTAAAGCAGCAGAAACTTCACCTCTATTTGCAGCGTTACCAATACATAATAATGGTCTTTCAGCTTTTTCAATCATTTTAATTGCATCTGCAATAGATTTTTTATTAGCTGTAGGGTATTCAAAATCTTGAACAGGATAGATATTATCATCACAATTTTCTTCAGCTGAAATATCTTCTGGAAATTCAATATGAACAGCACCTGGTCTTTCAGTTGTAGCTATTTTAAATGCTTCTCTAATCATAGCTGGAGAGTTATTTCCATTTACAACTACTTTTGCATATTTAGTTAGTGGTTTCATCATTCCAACAACATCAATAATTTGGAATCGACCTTGTTTTGATTTTTTAATTGGTTTTTGACCAGTAATCATTAACATTGGCATACCGCCAAGTTGTGCATACGCTGCTGCTGTTGTAAAGTTTGTAGCTCCAGGTCCAAGTGTAGATACACAAACACCAACTTTTCCTGTTAATCTACCATAAGTTGCAGCCATAAATCCTGCACCTTGTTCGTGTCGTGTTAAAATTAATTTAATTTTATCCGACTTTCTAAGTGCTTCAAGTAAATCTAGGTTTTCTTCACCTGGAATACCAAATATATATTCTACTCCTTCGTTTTCTAGGGCTTTTATAAATAAGTCTGATGCGTTCATTGTTTCTCCGTTTTTTAATTTATTAAGTATATGTATGAGTTTCTCACAATTTCATTTAAAGGAGTATTAAAAAATATAACTATATATCTAAAGTAGAAAATAATGATTAAAAATAAAAAAAAATGCTACAAAAATTCACATTATATTATTAATATAAGTTATAATAATTTTGAAAATAAAAAGTTTTTTTGCTTTGTTACATAATATTTATTAATATTATAAGTTTAACAAATTTCGCCTGCAAGATAACCACTAGAAAAAGACCACTGAAGATTATATCCTCCACAAGGACCATCTATATCAACAATTTCACCTGCAAAATATAGACCTCTAATTATTTTGCTCTGCATTGTTGTAGGATCTATCTCTTTGAGGCTAATACCACCTCTAGTAATCATTGCTTTATTGAATCCATCATGACCTGAAATCGTAAAAGGGGTCCAAGCTAATATTTTTATTAATTGATTTTTTGATTCACCATTAATATGTTTATAATTTATTGAAGAATCAATATTACATAATTTACAAAATTCTTGAGCTAAAGACTTAGGTATAAGAAAAGTTAATATCTCAATAATGTTTTTATTTGGTTCTTTTATACTTTTATCTTTAATTATTTTAATAATTTCATCTTCATGTTTACCATGAGTTAAATTTACTAAAATAGGTACTTCATTATATGTATCTAAAAATGGAGTTATCTCTCTAGCAAAATCCAAAATAACAGGACCTCTTAATCCTGTAGATGTAAAAATTAAATCACCTTTTGCCGTGAGTTTTTTTAGTTTATTATTATTTGGAATATTTACTTTAATTGTAACTTTAGAAATTGTATCTGCTCTACAATTTCCCTGCCAAGTTTCCTTTGTACTTAAAGGCATCATGGCTGGATATAATTTTGTTACTTTATGCCCTAGTTTTTGAACAATTGTAAAACCGTCTCCAGTTGCTCCCATTTTAGGATAACCCATACCTCCTGTTGCTAAAAGTATGTTTTTGGTTTTATATAGGTTATTTTGCGTTTTAATATGAGTTACCATATTATCTTTGGTTAAAATATCTTCAACTTTTTCATCACAAAGTATTTTTATATTTAAGCGTTTAAGTTCCTGAAGTAAGGCATTTATAACTGTAGTAGAACTGTGTGTTACTGGAAATATTCTAAACCCGTCAGGTATGTGTGTTTCTAAATCTAAACTTGTAAAAAAATCTCGTAAACCATTATGATCCATTTTATTTATGGCAGTAGTCATAAATCGACCATTTTTACCAAATGATTGCATAAAAGTAGTGTTATCTAGTGTATTACTAAGATTACATCTACCCCCACCAGTTGCTTTTAATTTTGTTGCTATTTGAGAAAGTTTTTCTAACAGTAAAACCTTTTTACCATTACGTCCTGCTTTAATAGCTCCTGCTAATCCAGCAGCTCCAGAACCTACAACAATTAAATCATAAACAGTATCTGACATCATTATTTTTTTCTAGCTTTTAAATAAGCACGTTTTCTAAAGAAACTTCGCGTTTTCATTTCTTCCTTGCCTTTAAGTATGCTCGTTTTGGAGCAGGGTAGCCCTCTATTGTTTTGGAGGAATCACTTGGATCTCTAAAATCATCAAGACTTTTACCAAAAGTCCATGGTGTTACTCTTTGTTCTTTATCATCAGTAGTAGTTATTTCAATAAGTTCTATATCTGTAAATCCTGCTCGTTTAAGCCAGTTTTTAAAACAGTTTACAGTTGGTAGAAAATATACATTTGGAATCATTGCATATCGTGACTCTGGACAAAGTGCAACTTCTTCCTCTCCATCTATCATAAAACTATCTACTATGATTTCACCATTTTTATTTAATGCTCTATTAAGAGATTTTAATGAGGCAATCGGATCACTTCTATGATATAAAACACCAAGCATAAAAATCATATCAAATTTATGTTCATAAAACTCTAGATGCTCTACACCTAACAGTTCATATTTTATATCACTTTTGACAAAATGATTTACTACATCAAATTGAGTTTTAAATATAGCAGATGGATCAAAACCAACTAACCTTTTAGGTTGTTCTTCAAGCATCCTAAACATATAATATCCGTTGTTACATCCGACATCTGCTACTATTTTGTCTTTTATATTAAAATGTTTTTTTAGAAGATTGTATTTTAGATTACTTTGCCATTCACTATCTATATTTAGTCCACATAATGAAAAAGGGCCTTTTCTCCATGGGATTAAGGCTTTTACATTTTCTTCTAGTAAAGTAAGTTGTTCTTCTGATATGTCAGATTCATCGCCTACTGTTACCCAGTCGTTGTATGATATATTTAAATTATCAGTATTTATAGTTTGTATGTTTTTTAGAGCATTTCTCATTGGAATGATATTTTTCCATTCAAGCCATTTTGCTCTTTCTTCTCTTATGTTAGCTATGTTCATAAAGCTGATTTTACTTGAATCTTCTTTAACAGTTGCTCAATATCATATTAGTCTTTAAATTTTTTTTGTATTTCCAAAAATTTACTTAAATTAGTAAAAAATAAATCGATTAAATTTGGATCAAATTGTTTTCCTTTTTCTTCCTCAAAAAGTTCTAAAATATTTTCCATAGTCCATGCTTTTTTATAACATCTTTCTGAACCAAGTGCATCAAAAACATCAGCTATGGCTGTTATTCGTCCATAAATATGGATATCTTCTCCTTTTTTACCTTTAGGGTAACCTAACCCATCCCATCTTTCATGGTGTTCTCCTGCAACAGTAGCTGCCGCTTTAAGTATAGGTCTATTTGAGTTTTTTAACATCTCATAACCTAGCTCAGCGTGTGTTTTCATGACACTCCATTCTGTAGGGTCCAATTTTCCTGGTTTTTTTAGGACACTATCAGGAATACCCACTTTTCCAATATCGTGCATAGGACTAGCTAATTTAAGTATTTCTGCCTCTTTTTCATTGATACCATATAGTAAGGCTAAAAGTTTTGAATACTCGGCTACTCTTTTGACATGATTTCCTGTTTCTTTACTTCGTGTTTCTCCTATTTCACCCATTTTATAAATTATTTCTTTTTGTGTGTCTTCCAATTCTTGATGAAGATTTATAATTTCACTTATATCATGCATGAGGTGTAAATGTTCTATAACTTCACCTTTTGTATTTAAGATAGGGTGTATAATCGTATCTAGAAAAAATATTTCATTATTTTTAGTAAGATTTGTAAACACCATAGACACAGTTTTTTTATCTTTTAAAGTAGTAATAATATTTTCACAATCATTCATTTTGATGTGATTCTCATGTCGTAAGTCTCTACAATTAATTCCTATTAATTCCTCTTTGTTATAACCACTGATTTTACAGAATTTACTATTTGTAAAAATAATATTATTTTTTGTATCTGTTTTTAATACAGCCGTTGAATCATTAATTGCTATTTCGTATTGTTGGGTATAATTGAGGTTTTCTTCAAGCGTTTTTGTTTTGTCTTCTAATTTTTCTTTTAAAATTTCTTTGTATTTTTCAACTTCAGTTATATCGTGTCTAATAGCAATATATTCAATTATATCTCCATCAACGTCCAAGATAGGCATGATTGTTGCATTGACAGTATATTTAGAACCATCTTTTCTTTTATTTGTAATGATTCCATTCCAAATTTTTTTTGATCTGATTACACTCCACATCTCTTTAAAGATATCTTTATTTGTGCTTTGATCTCTTACTATATTATGGTGACTTCTTAAAAGTTCATTTTGAGTATAACCTGATATTTTTATGAATGCGTCATTTACATAGGTAATTCTACCCTTTAAATCTGTTCTTGAGACAAGTGTTGTTTTATCAATAGCAATAGTTAATTGTTCAATAGTTTTTGTTTTTGTCTTAGTTTGTTTGTAGAAGTAAAATAAAAAACTAAGTAATATTAGCGCTATTGCATATTTTAAAACTTGCATAAAAATAATTGTTTTTATTGCATTATCTTCGGTTGTAGAAAAAAAGTATCCTATATTATTGTTATTTACATCTAATATTGGAACAAATACAAAAATTTGAGTATTATTTTGTTTATCATATGAAAAAGTCACAAACGCTTTATTGTTACTTAGATTTGATCTTATATCATCCTTGATTTTATATAATAAGCTTTTAATATTATCTTCTTTATTATCCACTATATGAGGCATAATATAGTCTTCACTAGCACTAAACATGTGGTATTTATTGTTAATATTATTGCTAATTTTATCTTTATGTAACTCTTCAGTTTTTATTACGATGTTAAAAGAAGCACCAAGGAGTTCTTTCATCTGAACTAATACATGATGAGTATCGACAGCAGCCTCAACACTCCCAATATATTCTCCTCCATAAAATAATGGATAGATATACCTATATCCTTCAAAGTATTTGCCTATTTCAAATCCAGCAACTTTTTTATGTGTTTGAATAATCTTTTGAATATTTTTTCTAAAAAGTAAATCGTCTCCATATGCTTTTGGTTTATGAAGTCTTAAAAAACTTTTTCCATTTGCTAGATGAAAATGTAATTGTTTTATTCCTCTTTTCTTAAAACCTTTAAATTTTAGTTTGTAAAGGTATAAGAGCTTTTTCCTATTTTCATCTTTATTGATATTTTTATTGGCTTGTGCAATCAAAAATTTGGTGTCAATATCATTTAGTAACTCATCAAATAAAGCATCGATTATTTTATCATTGATTATTAGTTTACTTTTATATTGAATATTAAGGTCATTTATTTTTTCTTCTTTATACATATCTGTTTTTATTACAAATTCTATATATATGAATATAGTTAAAATTAGTATACTTAAACCAAATAGAATGTTTTCAGCTTTAAAATATTTCATTATTATTGAGTTCCTTTGTCTTGACAAGGTATTTGAATTTCGAGAGTGTAGTAAAATATGAATCTATTATATAAAAATATTAGTTATATTTGTCTTATAAAAGTCCCAAAATAATTTCTTTATTTATAAATTTAATTATATATTTTAAGTTATAATGTAATATAATGTATTTTATATTTTTTAGTTATATTTATCAAAAGGTTCTTGTTTGTATCGTTTTAAATTCAAGTATATTGCAATATTGTCTCTTCTCTCATTTTTAATACTCACATTTGTATACTATAAAAAAACACTAATAAATACAATTCGAAATGCAAAGGTAAAAATAAATGAACTTTTAGTTCAATACAAAGCATTTAGAAATTATGTCGGAACAGTACAAAAAGAAGAGGTCTATAGGTTTCAAAAAAATGGAACAATTGATGCTGACTATTTTCATCCTGCATTATTATCTTCGACTTTTAGTGCTAGAAATGTAAATCATATGTATAATGAATTAAAAAAAGAACTAGGTGAGAAACCAATTACGATTAGATTTGCTAGTGATAATCCTCGAAATCCATTAAATAAAGCATCTAAAAAAGAATCAAATTTATTGCAAAAATTTAATAATAATGAGATAACGGAATATTCAGAAATTATCACAAATAAAGATGAAAATATTTTATATTATGTTCTCCCTACCAAAAAAACTACACAAGAATGTATGAAATGCCACTCAAATCCTGAACTTGCACCCAAAGGGCTAATAGAACTTTATGGAGATAAGAATGGTTTTCATGAAAAAGTAGGAAACATAAGAGCAATTTTATCTACTTCATATCCTTTAGATGAAGATTTAGCATTAGCCCAAAAAACTTTTACTTTATTGACGGGGATTACATTTCTTATTTTTTCAATGATGCTATTTATCGTTTATTTATTTATAAAACATCTTAATAAAATAAATCAAACTCTTGATGACAAAGTTATAACCAGAACTAAAGAACTTATAAAAGAAAAGGAATATATAAAAAAAATATTGGATGTTAATCCTAGTATTATTTTTGTATTAAAAGAGGGTAAACTGTATAATGCCAATAAACAGTTTTATGATTTTTTAGGTCTTTATAATAACCAAGAATATGTTTTTAGTGAAAAAGTGATTGAGGATTATTTTTTAGAATTTAATAATAAACCATTTCCTTTTGATAAAAAGATCAATTCTAAGATATGGTATGAGTATTTAGTTGAAAATCAAGATGGTACTCATAATATTAGTATTGATTTAAATAATACAATAAGTTTTTTCCTTATTAGTGCTAGTGTTATTGATAAAAAGAATGAACTAGTGATTACTCTACAAAATATAACGGAACAAATAGAAAAAGATAAATTATTATTTGAACACTCAAAACTCTCTTCTATGGCAGAAATGATCGAAAATATTGCACATCAATGGAGACAACCACTTTCTATTATATCAACAAGTGCAACAGGAATGTTGATGCAAAAAGAATATAACCTATTAAGTGATGAACAATTTATAAAAAGTTGCAATGTTATTGATGAAAATACACAATATCTCTCTCGAACAATAGATGAATTTAGAAGTTTTATACGAGGAGATAAAGATAAAGTGCATTTTAACTTAAGTGAAAATATCAATATTTTCTTACAATTAGTTAATAGTTCAATTAATAGGTATCAAATAAAAGTTATTGAAAATATTGATAATGAGATTTATTTAGATGGCTATTCAAACGAGATTGTACAGTGTTTTGTAAGTATTTTTACTAATGCACAATACGTTTTAAAAAAGTTACCAGAGAATGAAAGATATTTTTTTATATCAGCATATAAGAGTGGACACAAAGTAATTATTGAATTAAAAGATAATGGAGGTGGTATCTCGCCTGATGTACTTAGCAGAATATTTGAACCTTATTTCACGACAAAACATCAAGCTCAAGGTGTAGGTATAGGTTTACATTTGACTTATAATATGATTGTTGATGGGATGAAAGGTTCTTTAGATGCAACAACATTAGAGTATAGATATAATAATATAAAGTACAAAGGTGCAAATTTTAAAATTACTTTACCTTTGATTATTCTATAAGAACTTATTACTCTAAAAGTATCAATAGCTTTTAAGCAGTAAATAGGCAGAATGCGAAAAATATTTAATCACAATTGGAATTAAAATGAAAAAGATAGAACTATTATCACCTGCAGGTAACTTAGAAAAATTAAAAATTGCTCTTGCTTATGGTGCAGATGCAGTATATGGAGGAGTAAGTCACTTTAGCTTACGAATAAGAAGTGGTAAAGAATTTACTATGGAGACATTTCAAGAGGGTATAGACTATGCTCATGAAAGAGGTAAAAAAGTTTATGTTACTATAAATGGATTTCCTTTTAACTCTCAAGTTGAGTTATTAAAAAAACATATCTCAAAAGTTGCAACACTTAAACCAGATGCACTTATTGTTGCAACTCCTGGTGTCGTTGGGCTTTGTAATGAATTAGCACCTGGTATTCCTATTCATCTTTCCACACAGGCAAATGTTATGAATTATCTTGATGCTAAAGTATATTATGACATGGGTGTAAGAAGAATAGTAGCGGCTAGAGAGATTAGTTTAAAAGATGTAAAAGAGATTAAAAAACATTTACCAGATTTAGAGATAGAGATATTTGTACATGGTTCAATGTGTTTTGCATATAGTGGTAGATGTTTAGTAAGTGCTGTTCAAATGGGACGAGTACCAAACAGAGGAAGCTGTGCAAATGACTGTAGATTTGAATATACTTTATATGCAGGAAATGAAGATCATGGTTCACTCTTTAGACTGGAAGAAGATCCAGGTGTAGGTACATATATCTTTAATGCAAAAGATATGAACCTTGCCTCTCATGTTGATGAAATAGTAGAAAGTGGAGCTGTTGATAGTGTTAAAATTGAAGGTCGTACAAAATCTCCTTACTATGCAGCTGTAACAGCGTATGCTTATAGTATGGCACTTAAAGATGCACAAAATGATAAATTTGAAGCACAAAAATATCAAGATGAATTAAATACTACAAAAAACCGTGGATTTACAGATGCGTATCTTGTTCATAAACCATTTGATAAAAATGATACACAAAATTATGAGTATGCTTTAAGTGCAGGTAGTTATGAAGTAACTGGACTAGTTCAAGAAGATGAAGATCACTTCTTATGTAAATATAAAGTATATCCAAATGATGAAATAGAAATCTTTGCTCCTCTAAATGTAACTATAAATGAAGTAAAAAATGAATTTGGCTCTATCTATAAGAAAGATGATGGGAAATATTATATACAATTTAATAAAATTATTACACAAAGTGATAAAGAGTTAGAATCTGTACATAGTGGAAATGTAAATCCTATAAAATTACCAGGAAAACTTCCATATATGACTATGTTAAGAACTAAAACAAAAGAAGAAAATATAGAAAGTTAAAGAGGTTGCATGAAGTATTTATTAATACTTATAGTTTTATTTTTTACTTCATGTAGCAATATTCAAGATAAGATTAAAAATGCTGTGCAATCAGAAAATGCAAAGCAAATTAGAAACGATTATCAAGAGATAGTTCAATTATTATCTTTGTATAAAACTAAGTTAGACAAACGAAATCCTAAAAATTACAATAATAACCTTACTTCACTTTTACGAAAAAATATACTAGATAATAAGAATACTATAAATCTATTTAGTCATACACGGAATCATTCTTTCAAATATACTGATTATTTAAATCTTGCTTTTAATAAGTCTTCTTCTATAAAAAATAGGAATGACTATTTAGCAGTTGGACTATATAAAATGTTTTATGATGCTTATAAAATGGATGTAAAGTATAAAATGACCGCATTGAGTTATGATTTAGAAGTATTACAAAAAGCATATAAGAATTTACAAATCCTTCAATGGAAAATAAAATTTGATAAAGATATTGAAGAACAATATCTTTTTTTAACATGGCAAAATAATTGGCAAATTGAGTTAGAACAACAATTAAAAACAACCTCTTTAAGTAATATTCCGTTAAGTCAATTGAAAAATATACAACTCCAAAAAGAATCTCTTTTAGACCCTTCTAATAATAGTTTTGAAATTATTACTTCTAAAATGATATTATATATGGAAAGATCAATAAAAATGTTACATGCTGAGCCTGAAAACTTAACGATTGATGCTCTTTTAAGTGTGATTTTTATAATTTAATTTTTAATGATTTGTTATTTGTTAACAATTTTTAGTATAATGTTTTTATGAATAATCAATTTGAAAAGCTCAAAAAAAAATCAGATGAAATGCTTAATCTTACTAAAGAACAATTTAGTAAAGGTTTTAATTTTGCAAAGATTAAAAGTAATACTGTAAAAGATAAAATCAGTTTTAAAATACGTGAAAAAGCAATCTTAGCAACAAAAGCACGTTTAGCTGAAAACCACAAAACATTTAATGACTTTAGCGATGATGAACTTGAAATAATTATAGCAGATGAGGAACGTAAAATTATAGATGACTTAAAAAGTAAATCCCTAGTAGCTGCACTTGCAGTTCTAGGTTTGAACTTTTTTGTTTAGGCTAAAGAATGTTTAAACAAGCAAAGTCTGCCTTTATTTGGTATCATCTTTATAAATTTAGAAGAACAGTAGTTTTGATAGTTTTATTACTTTCTGTAGTACTTTTTTCACAATGGATTTATAGTGATGTTGTAGAGTATTTGACTTTACGTAAAAAGTTAGAGTATTTGGATATTTTATTACCTATTAAATGGGTTATTATATTTTTTAATATTGGATTATCCTCTTATTTAATCACGTCATTATTTAAAAAAGAGAAAAAAGAAGAAGTAAAAGTTCAAAGTGATGTAAAAAAAGAGAAACAAAAAGAAGATACAATTAAGTCTTCAACATTAAGTGAACGAGAAGCTTCTTTTTTATATAAAAAGAAGCTTAGTAATAAAGCAGATAAATTAGTAAATGGTTAGATAAATTATAATAAATTATGTTGTAATTTGTACCCAATCCCACGTATATTTACAATCATACTATTTTTGAGTTTCTTTTGTAGTTTATGGATAACACTTCTCATACTTACAGCTTCCACTTCTTTACTATCCCAAACATATTCGTGAATGTGATTAAAATTTACTGTTTTATTGATGTGTTGTACTAAAAGTGATAAAAGTAATGTTTCTTTGTGTGTGAGTGTTATTTCATGTTTAAATTTAAAAAGCTTTTGAGTTTGTATACAAAATGTATATCCATACCCAATATCAATGATACTCTCATCTATATTTTGATGTAATGATGTTTTGATAAGATAATTAATTCTTAAAAATAATTCTTCTAAATCAAATGGTTTTTTTAAATAGTCATTACATCCAAGAGTGTAGGCTTTTTGAATACTTTGTATATCAGAAGCTGCACTTATAATGATAACTGGTAAGTCACCTTTTTGCTCTCTAATAATCTCTAAAACTTTATGTCCATCAAATCCTGGTACATTTATATCTAAAATATAGATATCATAATTACTATTTAAAATATTAGTTATAGCTTCTATTCCATTTGTAAATTCATCTACAAAAAAACCATCTTTTTCTAAAGAATCTTTGATGATTTTATTTAAAGAAAAATCATCTTCAAGTAATAATATTTTCATACTACCTTTCTCCTACTGTTTGTGAAAAATCATAGCGTATAGTTGTACCTTTACTTAGCACACTTGTTACTTCTATCTTAACTTCATATTTATCACATATCTCTTTAACTATAGAAAGCCCCAATCCTAAACCAATATTTGAAGTTGATTGTTGAAAGTAGGGCAGAAATACTTCATCTGGTTTTTCCATACCGACACCTTCATCTTTTATCTCTAATATATAGTTGTTATTTTCAATCCCCACAAATATATTTATAGTGGATGATTTATTGGAGTATTTGATACTATTTGAGATTGTATTATCTATGATTCTTTCTAGTTCATATTCATTAAAAAGTATTTCGTATTCATTTGCTGATTCTAACTCTATAAATATATCTTTTACATTTGCGAGTTCATCAAAAAATGCTATCCGAGAAGAGATGAATTTGAGTAAATTTATTTTTGTTTTGTGATTTGGACGAGATTCTTTTTTAATAATATAAGATAAATCACTATAAATAGATGAAAGAGTTTTTGTTGATGCCTTTATCACTTCGACTTCATCTTTTGAGCCTATTTCTCGTTCTAAGGAGTCACAATTTAGGGAGATGATACTAAGAGGTGTATTTATCTCATGCATGATTTTTTTTACAAACATATCTTGTTGTTTTAAAAGTTTATCAATAGTTCGTTTACTTTCAAAAATCTCTAATTGTGTTTTGATTCTAGCTTTTACTTCCCTTGGTTCAAAAGGTTTAGTGATATAATCAACTCCACCGTTTTCAAAGGCTTCAACTTTATGGTTGATATCATCTAATGCACTAATAAAAATAATAGGAATCTCGGCTAAAGCATCATCTTTTTTGATTGTTTTACATACTTCAAAACCATCTATCTCAGGCATTTTTATATCTAAAAGTATTAAGTCTGGTTTTTCATATGAGATCGATTCTAAAGCCATTTTACTATTAGGTGTTGCTCGAACTGTATATGTCTCATTTAAAATAGTGTTCAGGTACGCTAGGTTTTCTATTTTATCATCAACGGCTAAAATAGTATATTTTGTATCCATTTGCTCTCTATTTAATTTAATTTATTTTTGATATTATTATATCTAATAGCTTAAAATTAACAAAGGAAAGTTTGTGTATAAATTAACCAGTAAAGAATCACTATGAAATTAAAACGTCTTTTTATATTTTTACTAACAATAAATATTTTTGCTTTAATAAGTGTAGTTTTAATTGTAGGAGAATACCAACATAGTATTAAAAAATTACAGTTTGCTTATGAGTTACAACACAGATCTTTTATATTAGCTGACCAATTAAGACAAAGTAGTGACGACCTAACAAGAATGGCTAGAACGTATGTTATCACTGCAAATAAAAAATTTGAAGACCAATTTCACACAGTATTAGATATACGAAATGGAAAAGTAAAACGACCAGAAAACTATAATCGTATT
The DNA here is from genome assembly GCA_028375605.1 of Arcobacteraceae bacterium. Lineage (GTDB taxonomy): Bacteria > Campylobacterota > Campylobacteria > Campylobacterales > Arcobacteraceae > JAIOSF01. Next base: position 38,412 of record JAONGR010000008.1, on the reverse strand, counting down.
TATTGGGACTTTCTTACCTTAGATGGAGATGAAGCAGTTTTAGACGGGGAACAGAAATCTTTACGAAAATTGATGCAAGAATCTGGTTTTCCAAAGGAAGAATTACAACTTCTTTATGAGTCTGCAAAACAATCTGACGATTTAACTCACTTAGAAACTAAAGCTATGAATGCTGTTAAAGGAATATTTCAAGATAAAAATGGAAATTACACTAAAAAAGCTCAACCTGATTTAAAATTAGCAGCGCAAATTATGCATTCAAATGAGTATCATCGAGCAAAGATTAATATAATGAAACCTATAGATGCATTTTATAAAGCCTTTGAGAAAAGAACTAAAAAATTTGTATTTGAGGCAAATGAAAAAGTAAAAAAACTTGAATCTTTAGCATCTATAGCAATCTTTGTATTGATAGTTTTAGTTTTATTTTCATTTTTCATATTGTTATCAAGAATTGTATATCCTTTAGAAACCTTGAAAAATACTATGTTTCAACTCTCTAAGAATGATATGAATACTCTTATTCCCCTTCATCAATATAATGATGAAGTCGGAGAGATGATAGGTTCTGTTAAAGTTTTTAAGGAAAATGGACTAAGGCTTATTCAAAAAGAGGAAAAACTAAAAAATGCGATAAAAGATGCTGAATTTGCAAATAATTCAAAATCAATATTTTTGGCAAACATGAGTCATGAGTTAAGAACACCTCTTAATGCAATTTTAGGATTTACATCACTTTTAGAAAAATCTTCAAATATAGATAGTCAAGAAAAAGAAAATTTATTAACGATTAAAAACAGTGGAAATCATCTTTTATCTATAATTAATGAGATATTAGAATTATCAAAAATTGAAGTGGGTAAAATAGAAATATCAAATAACGATTTTGATTTATATACTATGATTGAAGATATTAAGATGATGTTTATCTCAAGATTTGAAGCCAAATCACTACGTTTTGAAATAGATATAGATGATAATGTACCTCAGTTTATACAAAGTGACCAACAAAGACTGAAACAGATACTAATAAACCTTTTTGGAAACGGATTAAAGTTTACACAAGAAGGTTATGTAAAGTGTACTATAAAATATAAGTACAATCAGCTTTATTTTACAGTTGAAGATACTGGTATCGGTATAAGTAAAAAGTATCAAAAAAAGATTTTTAAACCTTTTGAACAAATAAATTCAAATAAATTTACTAAAAATGGTACTGGATTAGGTCTTGCAATTACAAAAGAATTAATCTCTTTACTTGGTGGACGAATTGATTTAAAAAGTGAAGTAGAAAAGGGAAGTATTTTTACTTTTAGTATACGTTTTAAACCTTCAACTACACAACAACTAGATATTGAGACGAAAAAAGAGATGCCCTATAAAAAGGAAAATATGCAACTTACTATTTTAGTAGTAGATGATATAAAAGAAAATAGAAATCTCCTTGTTCAGATACTCAAACAATATGATATTCAAACAATAGAATCTAAAGATGGAAATGAAGCTTTAGATGTTTTGTCTAACTTTGAAATTGATTTGGTTTTTATGGATATTATTATGCCTAATTTAAATGGATATGAAACTATTAAAATTATAAAAGATGATGATAAGTTAAAGACTATTCCTATTGTTGTAGTATCTGCGAATGTTTTTGAAGAAGATAAAAAGAAAGCTTTAGATTTAGGTATTGATAGCTTTTTACCGAAACCAATAAATGATAAAAGTGTAATGAGCTTAGTTCACAAACATACTCAGAATTTACCTCTATCAAACGAACTAATAGTAGAGATAAAAGATGCAATCAAACGGCTAGATGGTAAAAGAATTTTAGATGTATTAGAAACTTCAAGAATAGATAAAAAAACAAAAAAAGAGATAGAAGATTGTGTTAAAGAATTTAGATTTGATGCTGTTTTAAAAATACTCTCAATTACTTAATTGTATAAATGATATACAAACAATTTTAAAAGTAATACAAAAAGCAACACTAAAACAACACAACTATTTTATACTACCTCTGTAATAAAAATTAAAGGGGTAAAGATGTTAAAAAACATAGCTAAAGGTTTAAGTATAGCAGCAATAGTTGGTATGACAATGGCAGTAAGTGCTGCGGATACAATTAAGGTTGGTGTACTTCACTCACTTTCAGGAACAATGGCGATTTCTGAAACTACATTAAAAGATACAGTTCTTATGATGATAGAGGAACAAAATAAAAAAGGTGGTGTTTTAGGTAAAAAACTAGAACCTGTAGTTGTAGATCCAGCTTCTAACTGGCCATTATTTGCAGAAAAAATGAGAGGACTTTTAACAAAAGATAAAGTTGAAGTAACTTTTGGAGCATGGACTTCAGTATCTAGAAAATCAGTTCTTCCAGTAGTTGAAGAGTTAAATGGAATTTTATTTTATCCAGTACAGTACGAAGGTGAAGAGTCTTCTAAAAATGTATTTTATACAGGTGCGTCGCCTAACCAACAAGCTATTCCAGCAGTTGATTATTTAATGAACGAAGTTGGTGTTAAAAGATGGGTTCTAGCTGGGACTGATTATGTATATCCAAGAACAACAAATAAGATTTTAAAAGCATATTTAAAAGCTAAAGGTGTTGCAGATAAAGATATCATGGTTAACTATACTCCATTTGGTCACTCTGATTGGCAATCAATTGTAAGTGATGTTAAGAAGTTTGGTTCTACAGGTAAAAAGACAGCAGTTGTTTCTACAATTAATGGTGATGCAAATGTTCCTTTCTATAAAGAATTAGGAAATCAAGGTATCTCTGCTGATGATATTCCTGTAGTAGCATTCTCTGTAGGTGAAGAAGAGTTATCTGGTCTTGATACTAAACCATTAGTTGGTCATCTTGCAGCGTGGAATTACTTCCAAAGTGCAGAATCTGATGTAAATGAAGAGTTTATCGCTAAATGGAAAAAATTCATGAAGAATGATAAAAAAGTAACTAACGATCCTATGGAAGCTACTTATATCGGATTTAGTATGTGGGTAAAAGCTGTTGAAAAAGCAGGGACAACAGATGTAGATGCTGTTCTTGATGCGATGATTGGTGTAAGTGTTCCTAACTTAACTGGTGGATATGCAACAATGATGCCAAATCACCATTTAACTAAACCAGTTTTAATTGGTGAGATTCAAGAAGATGGTCAATTTGAAACTGTATGGCAAACTCCTGATACAGTTGTAGGTGATGCTTGGTCTGATTTCTTACCAGGATCTAAAGATTTAATCTCTGATTGGAGAAAACCATTAGAGTGTGGTGCATATAACGTTGTAACTAAAAAATGTTCAGGTCAAAACTACTAATCTAAAAACTTTAAAACAAGGAAAATCTTCCTTGTTTTTATATCTATAAGGCTCAAAATGATTTCAAAATCAATCAAAATAATATTGCTTAATCTATTATTTTTTACTACGTTATTTTCAAATACACTTCAAGAAGATATGAAACCTTTTACAAAATCAAGTTTTAAAACAAAACAACAAACTGTAGAAAATATTGTATTAAATTATAGTGATAATAAAAAGTTAACTTTAGTATTAAATACACTATTACAAGGTAACTTATATTTTACAAAGTATAAAAAAGAGTTTGTAATTCTTACAAAAAAAGAGGGAAAACTTTATCATACTACAGATATTTTCACAGATGATGTTTTAGAACCAGCATCAAAGAAAATGTTTAAAAAAGTAAAAACAAATAATAAATTAAGAAGTATTATCAAACTAAAACTAGCAGAATTAAATCTATTTTCCAAAGATGAAGATGTAAGATTAAGTTCAGTTAAAAATATGTTAAAAAATATCAATGAAGATTCTCAAGTTTTAGTTTTAAAAGCATTAAAAGTTGAAACAAGTTCAAAAGTTATCTCTGTATTAGAAGAGATGAGTGTAAACTATAAAGCAAAGTTTGGATCAAATGAAGAGAAACTAAAGGCTATCTCTGACCTAAAAGAATTTTTATCACCACAATCTTTACAAACTTTAAAAGAGATACAAACATCGACAAATAATGAAGAGATCAAAAAATTAGCGCAAACTTCAATTAAAAATATAGAAACAAGTAAATCTTACTATTCTATATTAGAAACAGCCTTTTTTGGTTTAAGTCAAGGTTCGGTTTTACTGCTTGCTGCCCTTGGACTTGCCATTACATTTGGTGTAATGAAAGTTATTAATATGGCACATGGTGAGATGATGATGATAGGTGCGTATACAACATACACATTACAGCAAATCATGCCAAGTTTTATTGAGTATTCGATAATAATTGCTATTCCCTTAGCCTTTTTAGTAAGTGCCATGGTTGGTGTGATAATTGAGCGATTAGTAATTCGACATCTTTATGGAAGACCTTTAGAAACTTTACTTGCTACATTTGGAATATCTTTGATTTTACAACAAATTGTTAGATCTGTGTATTCTCCTTTAAATCAAGAAGTTAAGACGCCAGAATGGATGAGTGGAGCATGGGAAATAAATGGAGCATTATCTCTTACATACAATAGATTGTATATTATAATTTTCTCATTATTAGTATTTGTTGCCGTGTTATTAGTATTGAAAAAAACATCTTTAGGACTAAAGGTGAGAGCTGTTACACAAAATAGAGAGATGGCACAAGCTATGGGTATTAAAACTGGATTTATAGATGCGATGACATTTGGTATTGGTTCAGGGATAGCTGGTGTTGCTGGTGTGGCATTATCCCAGCTTACAAATGTTGGACCAAATTTAGGACAAGCATATATTGTTGATAGTTTTATGGTTGTTGTATTTGGTGGTGTTGGGAACCTTTGGGGTACATTAATTGCCGCATTTACACTTGGTGAGATAAATAAGTTTATCGAACCAGCAGCTGGTGCAGTTTTAGCCAAAGTGATTATATTAGTAGTGATAATTTTATTTATACAAAAAAGACCTAGAGGATTATTTCCTCAAAAAGGTCGAGATGCAGAGGACTAAAATGGAAAATAATACAAGGAAACCTGTCATTATAAGAATTATGGAAAATGATAAAGGTGGACAAATAGTTTTATCTATATTAGCAATTGTTGTAGCTTATGTTGCCTTTGCAAATTTAATGTTACCTGTTGATTCAGCTTTTCATGTATCTACTTACACAGTTACACTTTTAGGAAAATATTTGGCTTTTGCACTTTTAGCATTAGCTTTAGATTTGGTTTGGGGATATATAGGAATTTTAAGTTTAGGACATGGAGCATTTTTTGCTTTAGGTGGATATGCTTTTGCTATGTATCTTATGCGTCAAATTGGTGATCGAGGTGTTTATGGAAACGCGGAGTTACCAGATTTTATGGTATTTATGAATTTAAAAGAACTTCCTTGGTTTTGGTATGGATTTGATAATCCTTTATTTGCTTTATTTATGGTGGCTTTAGTACCTGCAACTCTTGCTTTTGTTTTTGGATGGTTAGCGTTTCGAAGTAGAGTAACAGGAGTGTATTTATCAATTATCACTCAAGCTATGACGTATGCGTTTATGTTAGCATTTTTTAGAAATGATATGGGATTTGGTGGAAATAATGGTCTTACAGATTTTAAAGATGTTTTAGGGTTTTCATTACAAGATGATAGTACTAGAATAGGATTATTAATCATCTCTTTCTTAGCTTTAGTTACGGGTTATTTAGTAGCAAGGTATATTATAAATTCAAGACTTGGTAGAGTTTGTATCGCTATTCGTGATGGAGAAAGTCGTGTGAGGTTTTTAGGGTATAGAGTAGAGCAATATAAGTTATTTATATTTGTGGTATCAGCAATTATGGCAGGTGTTGCTGGAGCACTTTATGTACCTCAAGTAGGTATCATTAATCCTGGTGTATTTTCACCTTTATTTTCTATTGAGTTAGTTATCTGGGTCGCTATTGGTGGTCGTGGTACATTGTATGGAGCTATTATTGGGGCCTTTATCGTTAATTATGCAAGTACATATTTTACTTCTGCATTACCTGAAGTATGGCTATATGCATTAGGCGGGTTATTTGTTGTTTCAACATTATATTTACCAAAAGGAATAGTAGGATTAATAAGTAAAATCAAACTAAAAAAAGAGGTTCAACATGTTAGTTCTTAATCATGAAAATGAAAAAAATATAGGTGATCTAAAATATGGTGATAGAATTCTTTTAGTTGATGGTGTTACTGTTAGTTTTGATGGATTTAAAGCTTTAAATAATTTAAGTTTTTCTATAAACTATGGAGAACTTCGTTGTATCATTGGTGCTAATGGAGCAGGTAAGTCTACAATGATGGATGTCGTAACAGGTAAAACAAGACCTGATGAAGGTCATGTTACATTTGGAAAAGCTGTAAACTTATTAGAGATGGATGAACCAAGTATAGCTGAAGTAGGTATCGGACGAAAGTTTCAAAAGCCAACAGTATTTGGTGGTCATACAGTATTTGAAAATCTTGAATTAGCGATGAAAGATGATAAAAGGTTTTTTAAAACACTTTTTGCCCAAATGACAGGAGAACAAAAAAGTAAGATTGAAGAAACTATGGAACTTATTGGTTTAAAAGATTTATATCATAGAGAAGCTTCTATTTTATCTCATGGTCAAAAACAATGGTTGGAAATAGGAATGCTTATGATGCAAGACCCAAAATTATTATTGGTTGATGAACCAGTTGCAGGAATGACTCCTCAAGAAGTAGATAAAACAGGTGAGATTCTTACAAATTTAGCAAAAACAAATAGTGTTGTAGTAGTTGAACATGATATGGAATTTATTAGAAGTATAGCTTCTAAGGTAACTGTTTTACATGAAGGTTCTGTTTTGGCTGAGGGTTCTATGAAAGAGATACAAAATAATGACAAAGTGCGTAAAGTATACCTAGGAGAATAAGATGTTAAAACTAGAAAAATTAAATCAATATTATGGGCAAAGTCATACTTTATGGGATCTTTCTTTAGAGATAAAAGAGGGAAGATGTACTTGTCTTATGGGAAGAAATGGAGTTGGTAAAACAACTATAACAAAAGCTATTATGGGGTTAGTTCCAAGTAAAGATGGAAAGATACTTTATAATGGTGAAGATATAAGAACTATGGGTAGTGATAAAAGAGCTTCATTAGCAATTGGTTATGTCCCTCAAGGAAGAGAAATATTTCCTCAACTGACTGTAAAAGAAAATTTAGAAATAGGACTTCTTGGAAATAGAAATGGTTTAAAAACTGTACCAGATAAAATATATGAACTTTTTCCTGTATTAAAAGAGATGTTAAAAAGAAAAGGTGGAGATTTATCAGGTGGTCAGCAACAACAGTTGGCAATCGCACGAGCTTTGTGTATCGAACCAAAACTTTTACTTTTAGATGAACCAAGTGAGGGGATACAACCCAATATTGTTCAACAAATAGGTGAAGTTATAGACTATTTAACGAAAGAAGAAAAAATAACTGTTATACTTGTAGAACAAAAACTTCCATTTGCAAGACGTCATGGAGATGATTTTTTTATCATTGATCGTGGAGCTGTAGTTGCTTCTGGTGAGATAGAAGACTTAAATGATGATATTGTAAATAAGTATATGTCTGTATAAAAAACAAAGACTTTTGTCTTTATTTTTTATACACCTGCTTCCCTTTTACAAATGTTGAAATAATATTTCTATCATCACCCATCATCATCAATGAAAATAGTTTATTTTCAAGTTTTTCAAAAATAGTATCTTTACTATTTTCGATAGTATCCATTTTTAATTTGTGTAAATCATCCACTTCAAAGTCTATAATTATAAAATCCGCTTCGTATCCTTTTTCTAGTTTACCAATTTTATCATCTAATGCTAAAGATTTTGCACCACCTAAAGTAGCTTGATAAAATGCTTCAAATGCTCCTAATGGTTCTCTTTTTGTTGTAGTGTTTTGTTCTAAGGATGTTACTTTATATGCTTCAGATAATGTTTTTATCATACTTAAACTTGTACCTGCACCAATATCAGTACCTAAACCTATCAATATGTTACGAGTCTTTTTTTTCATCTCTCGTATTTTAAAAAGACCACTTCCTAAAAAGAAGTTTGATGTCGGACAAAAACTGACACTTGCACCTTTTTTGTGAAGAAGGTGGTATTCTTCCTCTTCTAAATGTATAGCATGAGCAAATACAGACTTATCTCCAACTAAACCATAATTATCATATACATCTAAGTAGTTTTCCGATTTTGGAAAAAGTGATTTTACCCATTCTATCTCATCTTTATTTTCACTAAGATGTGTTTGAATGTAAGTTGTGGGATATTTCTTTTTTAGTTTTCCAGCCATTTCTAATTGTTTTGGAGTTGATGTTGGGGCAAATCTAGGTGTTATAGCATAATGTAACCTGTCTTTTTCATGCCATTTTTGTATCAGCTCTTCACTTTGAATATAACTACTTTCATAGGTATCTAATAATTCGACAGGTGCATTTCTATCCATCATCACCTTACCTGCAATAATTCTCATATCTTTTTCGTTTGCAGATTGAAATATAGCATCTACAGATTCTTTATGTACTGTTCCCATTACCATTGCTGTTGTTGTTCCATTTTTAAGTAACTCATCTATAAAAAAGCTTGAAATTTTTTTTGCATACTCTTTATTTTTAAATTTTGATTCTGTGGGAAATGTATATTTTTCAAGCCAAGGGAGAAGCTGTTCACCATAAGAAGCAATCATCTCTATTTGTGCATAGTGAACATGAGTATCTATAAATCCAGGAAGTATGAGTTTATTTATATATTCATTATTTATTGTTACATGTTCATACTTTGTGATTAAATCTTTATAGTCACCAATATCTTTTATATACCCATCTTCAATTACTAATAATCCATCTTTATAAAAATGTAAATAGTTATTTACATTTTTATTTAAGTAAGGATCATCTTTAAAATAAAGTATATCTGCTTGAAGTATTTTAAAATTCTTTTTCATTTTATTGCCTTTTGTATTTATTGTCTACAATAAATAGATGTTATTCTCATTTATCATCTCTATTTAGTAAATTTTTTATTGTCTCATTTTTCTTATTAATATTTAAATCAATCAGTAAAGATACTATTTAGAGTCTTTTCTTAATAAATTATTACCTATTAATCAATAGTTATACAGTATTATATATTTAATTATATATAAATAATATTATTAATTGTATGTAATATATACAACCTATTCAGCTCACTATTGTAGACAATATGATAGAATATTTTATAAAATAAAAAGGATTAAATAATGAGTTTCTTTAAACTAAAAGAACATAAAACCAATGTTAAGACAGAACTAAGTGCTGGATTTACAACATTTTTAACAATGATGTATATTGTTCCTGTAAATGGATTTATATTAGCAGATGCAGGACTGCCTATGGATGCAGTAGTTACAGCTACAGCTTTAATCACAGTACTTGCGACTTTATTTAGTGGATTATGGTCAAATACTCCAATAGCAATGTCAGTTGGTATGGGATTGAATGCGTATTTTTCATATGGATTAGTATTAGGTATGAAACTTCCTTGGGAAACAGCTTTAGGTATTGTATTTTTATCAGGTCTTTTATTTGTAATTCTTTCTCTGACAAACTTTAGGGTCTGGATAATGACCTCCATTCCTATGGACTTAAGACGAGCGATCTCAGCTGGTATTGGTGCATTTATTGCCTTTATTGGATTAAAGCAAATGGAAATGATTGTAGATAATAAAGCTACATTAGTATCTTTAGGAGATTTCTCGAATCCTAATGTACTTTTGGGAGTGTTAGGCTTAACTTTATCTTTTATTTTTTATTCTTATAGAATTAAAGGCGCTTTTATCTTAGCAATTGCAATTACGACTATTGTTGCTTGGATTACAGGTTTAGGTTCTGTCCCAGAAACAATCATTTCTGCACCGGCATCAGTAGAACCAATATTTTTAAAACTTGATATTGTTAGCGCATTATCACTATCTTTGCTTCCTGTTATTATTACATTTTTAATTACAGATATGTTTGATACTTTAGGAACATTGACAGGTGTAGGAACAAGAGCAAATCTTTTCCAAGAAAATAATAAAGATGATAAATCATTACAGAAAACATTAGAAGCAGATGCAATTGCTACAACAGCAGGTTCTTTATTAGGTGTATCAACAACTACATCATTTATAGAAAGTGCAAGTGGAGTTGAAGAGGGTGGTAGAACAGGATTAACTGCTGTATTTACAGCAATGTTTTTTGTAACTACATTATTTATGCTGCCATTATTTAAGTCAATTCCTGGAAATGCTATTTATCCAGTGTTAGTTGTAGTTGGTGTATTGATGTTTACTGAATTAGGGAAAATCCAATTTAAGGACAACGACTTAGCTACAAGTGCAGGGGCATTTTTAATTGTTATCCTAATGCCATTAACATTTTCTATTACAAATGGAATTGCGGCTGGTTTTTTAATATATACAATTATCAAAATAGCCAAAAAACAAACTGAAGATTTAAATTTAGGAATCCTAGTTATTACTTTTATAAGTGCGCTTACATTTATTTTATAATCGGATATTTACTTATCATAGAAACATACAGAATATAAGTGTGTTTCTATGTTAGAGATAACTAAAATTAAAGAGTTAAAATTGTAAAATATTTTAATTTAAATAAGGAAAATAATGAGTATAGATTTTAAATTTAAAGAGGAGATATTTTCTTTAGAAAAATTACAACTTCCTTCTCGATACTACTATTTTAATGATCAAGAAAATTATGTAAAATTATTGTGTATTGGTGAAGGCATTTTTCCAAAAGATAAAATTAGAACACGAATATCTCTTGAAAATTCAAATGCTATTATCACAACAGAATCAGCAACAAAAATATACCCATCAAAAAACGAATTTGGAATCAATAGTATAAATATAAATTTACAAAATAGTAATTTGGAGTTTATTAATGATGAACTTATTTTATTTAAAGATGCAAAACTCTTACAGCTTTTAAAAATAAAAGCTGATGAATCATCTACGTTTTTTTATGGTGATATCTTGAGTCATGGAAGAAGTTATGAAAATTTTGATTTTACAGTAATGAGTGCAAAAAATAGTTTTTACTGCGAAGATGAACTCGAGTATTTAGAAAAATATAATGTAAATGGATTTGGTTTACAAGATTATATAAAAGATAATAAAAGTGAGAATAATATTTTTGCAAAACTTTATCTAAAAACACATAATAATGAATATTTTTTAGATAATCTAAAAGAAAGTTCAAATCAAAGTTTTTCTTATACCTCAAAGAAAAAAATGATTATTGGAGTAATTAGTGCAAACAATATGTCAAAATTAAAAAAGAAAGTTTTATCTATCTGGTCATTGTATAGATTAAATTTAGAAAAAAAAGAATTTAATTTAGGAAAACAATAACTCTTAAATCTCATATATTAATTCTTCCACTCTCCTTCCATTCTATTTCCTTAAATAATCATTTGAAAATAATTGTCTACAAAATTTATCGTTATATTCAATTTTATATAAACTATCTAACTTGACAAATATATTCTTTTATATGTATTTATCATTAATATCAGTATTTAAAGCATAAAATAATTAATATTCACAAGAATGTATATTTAATATACAATTAAACTTATAAATAATTGTCTACAATAGTGTATACTTATTGAAATCATAAAGAAAGGGTCTTTTCATGAATGATATGACTACTATGGAAGATAATATAGTTAATTTTATATTTGATTCAATATTTTCTAAAAGTTTGCGACCGGGTATAAAACTATCTGAAAGTGTTTTAGCCAAAGAGTTTAATATTAGTAGAGATACAGTAAGAAAGGCTTTTAGTCAACTGCAAAACATGGGAATTATTACTTATAAAAAAAATCAAGGTTATTTTGTAACAACTTTAACTAAACAAGATACACTTGATATATTTGAGACAAGAAATATCATAGAAGCTGGAGTAATTACTTCTGTATTACAAAAATTCTCAGAAGGAAAGATTGATCTTTCTTTATTAAAAAGAGAAGTAGAAACTGAAAAATTTTTCAAAATTTCATTAAGAAATGGAGAATATGTAAAAAGTTCATGTGATTTTCATCTTAATCTTGCACTTCTAAGTGGAAATGACTTTTTGATTAATGCACTAAAACCTTTAATTCCATTAAGTATTTTAGCGGCATTAGTTTATGAAGATGAAAATACTCATTTTTGTTCTTATGATGAGCATGCTAACTTAATAAAAGCTATCGAATCTAATAATATTGATTATGCAAAAAGTATAATGAACACTCATTTACATAACTGTGTAGATGTTCTTAATTTTAACGAGAAATAGATGATAACAAAAAATATTGAAGGTAAGTACCCACGGGATATGATCGGTTATGCTAATGAGCCAATTAATCCAAAATGGCCAAATAAAGCAAAAATAGCATTGCAGTTTGTTTTGAATTATGAAGAAGGTTCAGAAAACTGTATTTTACATGGAGATGAGGCTTCTGAGGTCTTTTTATCAGAAATGAATAATCCTCAAGCTTTTAAAGAGCGACGACATAAATCAATGGAATCTTTGTATGAATACGGTTCAAGAGTTGGTGTATGGCGAATTTTAGATTTATTTAAATCATTTGATATACCTGTGACAATTTTTACCGTTGCTATGGCAATAACAAGAAATCCAAAACTAGCTGAATATATTGCAAAATATGATTATGACATTTGTTCTCATGGATATAGATGGCTTAATTATCAAAATATAAGTGAAGATATAGAAAGAGATCATCTTTATCAAAGTATTGAGATATTAGAAAAGATGATTGGTAAAAGACCTCTTGGTTGGTATACAGGAAGAGATAGTGAGAATACACGAAAATTAGTAGTAGAAGAGGGTGGTTTCTTATATGATAGTGATGCATATAATGATGATTTACCATATTTTACAAATGAAATAAATAATAAAAACCATCTTATAATTCCCTATACAATGGATAACAATGATATGAGATTTGTATCCGGTGGATTTAACCATTCTGATCAATTTTACAATTATTTAAAAGATAGTTTTGATGTCCTTTATTCAGAAGGTGAAACTGCACCTAAAATGATGACAATTGGGATGCATTGTAGAATAATTGGTCGACCAGGACGAATTGTAGCAATGAAAAGATTTCTTGAATACGTAAAAACTTTTGATGATGTATGGTTTTGTTCTAGACTAGATATTGCAAATCATTGGATAAATAATTTCTCAGAAAAAAAGGTCAATATATGAAAACTCCATACCAATTATCAAATGAAAATGAAGAACTTTTTCTTTCAACATTTAATGACCTCTATGAGCACTCCTCTTGGGTTATATTAAAAGCTCTGAACACTATAAAATCAGATAAAAAGTATGATCAAATAGATGAGTTTCATAAACTTTTATCAACTATCGTTTTAAATGAAGATAAAGAGCTTCAAGATTCTCTTATCCAAGCACATCCAATGCTTGCAGGTAAAAAAGCGATGGCAAATGAATTAACTGATTTTTCTACAAATGAACAAAAATCTGCTGGATTAAATACATGCACAAATGAAGAGATAGAAATATTTGATAATTTAAATAAAACATATTTTGACAAGTTTGGTTTTCCATTTATTTTTGCAGTAAAAGGTAAATCAAAAGAGCAAATTTTAGAAAACTTCAAAAGCAGAATTAATAACTCTTTAGAAAAAGAAAGAGTTGAAGCGTTAGAACAAATAAATAAAATAGGATTAATTAGAATAAAGGATATATATGAGCACTAGTTTTATAAATGTTGCGAGTTCTGAACTTGGAACAAAAGTAATTTACACAACAGATGAATTTTTTGCACCAGTAACTAGAATGTTACAAGAAACTGAAGCTGTATTTAAAGATGAATATGATGAAAATGGTCATTGGATGGACGGCTGGGAAAGTCGTCGAAAAAGAGATGGCGGAAATGATTATTGTATTTTAAAACTTGGTGTAAAGTCTAAAATAAGTTCATTTTTAGTTGATACTTCACATTTTAAAGGAAATTATCCTTTAGCCGTATCAATTAAAGGTATCAAATCATCAAAAGATGATGAGCAGTTTTTAAGAGATATTGCAGATGAACAATGGATTGATTTATTAAAACAAAGTGACTTAGAAGGTGATACAAAACAGTATTTTGACTCTACAGATTTTTCTGAGTTTACTCATTTAAAAATAGATATTTATCCTGATGGTGGTATTGCAAGATTCAAAGCTTTTGGTGAGATTTGTTTTGATGAAAAGTTATATCAAGAAGAAAACATAAATGTCTTATCAATGAAAAATGGTGCACGAGCTGTACATACAAATAATGAATTTTTTGGAGCTTTGAGTAATATTCTAAAAGACAAAGAAGCTATCAATATGGGTGATGGTTGGGAAACACGAAGGAGAAGAGAACCAGGTAATGATTGGGGAATTATAGAGTTAGCTAATCCTGCTATTATAGATAATATTATGCTAGATACAAATTTCTTCAAAGGAAATTTTGCTGATTCTTTCTCTATTTGTTCTGCATATTTAAAAAATACAACTGATAGTTCTGTTGTAACTCAAAGTATGTTTTGGGAAGAGTTAATCTCTTCTAAAAAACTTAAAATGCATACTAAACATTATTTTTCTAATGATGATTTATTGCATAACAAACCAATTTCACATATAAGAATAAATATTTTTCCTGATGGTGGTATCTCACGATTAAAACTATTTGGTAAATTTGTAAAAGAGATGAAATAAAACAATGAGAACACTTAATCCAATACTATTAAATAAGAAAGATTTTATCTCTTATGGAGATGTATTGAGTACACAAAATAGTGATTCTATTGTTATAAATGATGGATACGCTCAAAAGCATTTTAATTTGGCAACACTTGATGCTACACAAAATGGTGGAAAATCTGCCTTACATATTTATGTGGCTAAAGAAAGAAAATTTCCATTAAAAATAAATATGTTAGAAAAACATCCATATTTTTCACAAGCATTTATCCCTAGAAGTACTAAACCTTTTTTAGTATTAGTTTGTTTAGGTGAAGAAAGTCCAGATTTAAATACATTACAAGCATTTATAACAAATGGAGAACAAGGTGTGCATTATAAAAAAGGTGTTTGGCATTTCCCTTTAATTAGTATTGAAAATAATGAGCAGTTCATGGTTCTTGATAGAACTGATTGTGGAATAAAAGAAAATAAAATTGTAGAGTGTATTGAACATTATTTTGATGCAGATATAAAAATAAATTTATTAAAGGAGGTGAAATGTAATGAATTATCTTAGTAGAAAAAACATTAATTCACCACCTTAACACAGTTTATTCTTTCATAATAAATATTTCATTAATAAAACCGTGGGTCGGACTATGATTATACTAAAGAAATATTAAAAAAATAGAAAAACTGTGTATTTCTATACTACTTTTATGAAAACTTCAAAAAAATAAAAAAAATATGCATATATTTTACTCAAAACAATAAGAAAGAAAATAAATAGAGATTTGATTCTCTTAGAAAAAAGGACTCACTTGGAAGCTTATATAATGGATTGGCTGAATGCCATGTTACGTTTTGCACATTTTATCACTGGAATTGCTTGGATTGGAGCATCGTTTTATTTTAACTGGTTAGAAAATAATCTTAATAGAAGCGTAGGACAAAAAGAGGGAATCTCTGGTCATTTATGGGCTGTACATGGTGGTGGGTTTTACTATCTTGAAAAATTTAAGTCTTATCCAAATGAGTTACCAAAACATCTTCACTGGTTTAAGTGGGAAGCTTATTTTACACTTATCACTGGATTTGCTTTATTTTGTGTAGTCTATTATTACAATGCGAGTTCTTATCTTATAAAAGCGGGAAGTGATATTTCATCTTTTACAGGAATACTTTTAAGTATAGCAGGAATGATTGTTGGATGGTTGATTTACGACAATGTAACAAAATCGTCTTTAGTAAAAAAACAGTGGTTAGTATCACTCATTATGTTAGTAGTTGTAGCTATCTCTGCATTTTTTTATGCTGAGATTTTTACGCCAAGAGCTATGTTTATACAAATTGGTGCAATGATTGGTGTGATTATGGTCTTTAATGTATTTTTTGTGATTATGCCATCACAAAGACAGCTTGTTCAGGCGTGTGTTGAAAAATCTGAATTAGGTGAAGAGATAGGTTTTAGAGGGTATATTCGTTCAAGAAATAACAACTACTTTACTTTACCTGTTTTATTTATCATGATTAGTAATCATTATCCTATTTTTTACTCAGGGGAAAATGCTCCTATAGTGTTAATTGCTATTTTTGTTATCACTGTTTTAATTAGACACTATTTTAATTTAGAAGGTGAAAAGAAAAAAGGTGGCAAAAGAACATTAGCACTTGCAACTATTTTAACTGCGATTGCTTTTTATGCACTTATTCCAGAACAAATAAAACCTTTAAAAAATAATAGAGTAGTTTCTTTTGAAGAGGCAAATACTATTATTCAAAATAGATGTGCAACTTGTCATTCAAAGTCACCAAGTGATGATACTTTTACAACGGCACCTTCTGGGTTTACATTAGATACAAAACAAGAAATTATAAATACAAAAGATTTGATTTACACAAGAACAATTTCAAGTGACTCAATGCCTTTTGGCAATAAAACAGAAATGACACAAGAAGAGAGACAAATTCTAGCTTCATGGTTAAATTCACTATCAAAAAACTAAAGGATATAAAATGGGAAAATTAAGTACGCATGTATTGGATACAACAGTAGGGAGACCTGCTGTTAACCTAGAGATATCTCTTTATCATAAAATTGATGGGGAATTTAAATTACTCAAAACAATTAAAACAAACAATGATGGTAGATGTGATCAACCATTATTAGAAAATGAATATTTAATAAAAGGTGCATATGAGTTAGTGTTTGAAGTTGCAGATTATTTTGCAACACAGAATATAGAAAGTACATTTTTACAAGATGTAGTTATCAGATTTCATATCGATGATATATCGCAAAACTATCATGTACCATTATTAATTACCCCATTTAGTTATTCAACTTATAGAGGTAGTTGATTATTATAATATAAAAGGTGTCTTTAAAGTTATTAAAGAAAAACAAATATATACAATCAAGGAAAATTTATGAAAAAAATTATTAGTGCAGTTATAGCAGCAAATATCTCATTATTTGCATTCAGTAGTTCAAGTGTGTCAGTTTTAAATGGAAAATTCGATGGGAACAGCGCTATTTATGATACAGCAGATGGTGGAGATAAAACAACAGTAACTTTTGAGCATTTAACAAAAGAAAAAGAAGGGGATATATTTTTCTTTATGGATTATACTATGGCCGATGATACAAAATTATACTCAAGTGATAAGACTGGTGTGTATTTTGAGATTATGCCACGATTAAGTTTAAGTAACCTAACTGGAAAAAAATTGTCAAATTCTGTAGTTAAAGATGTTTTTATAGCATCTCAATTTAATGCAGGAAATGGTTCAGATTATAGAGCTGAATTATTAGGTTTAGGGACAGACTTAAATATACCAGGGTTTGATTTTGTATCATTAAATGTTTATGCAAAAAGAGTTGATTTAACAATTAATTCAAAAGATTATTCAAGAGATACATTTCAAATATCTCCTGTATATGGTACACATTTTGGATCAACTGGAATCTCGTTTAAAGGTTGGATGGATTTTACAGGATATTCATTTTCTACACAAAATCAATTATTATATGAGGTAGCTAAAATAGGGAAGTCAAGTAAATTCGAAGTTGGTGTTGAACATTTATATTATCATGAGTCAAAAAATGATTTTACTTCTGAAAATCCACATGTTAAATCAAACACTTTACAAGTAATGGCAAAGTTTAGTTGGTAATCTTACCCAAACAAAAATATAAGGAATTATTATGAGTCATGATACAGAATTAATTTATAAATTAAATGATAAACCAGGTGCAAAAGAGTCTTTTTTTGCAGCCTTACAACATGTATTAGCAAGTTTTATTGGTATTATTACACCTACTTTAATTATAGGTGGAGTATTAGGTTTAGGAAGTGAAATTCCTTACCTAATTTCTATGGCATTGATGGTATCTGGTGTTGGTACAATAATACAAGCAAAAAGACCTATGAATATAGGTACAGGTATGATTTGTGTACAAGGTACAAGTTTCGCTTTTTTAAGCTCGATATTAGCAGCAGGTTTTATTGCAAAAGCTAATGGTGGTGGACCAAATGAAATTTTATCATTGATATTTGGTGTGTGTGTACTTGGTGCATTTATAGAAATTGGATTAAGTCAATTTTTAGTAAAACTTAAAAGAATTATTACTCCAATTGTAACAGGAACAGTTATTACTATTATTGGTATTAGTTTGATTAAAGTTGGATTCATTGATCTTGCAGGTGGTTTTTGGTTGATGCAAAATAAGCCAGAGTTTTTTGCAAGTTTTGAAAATTTAGC
Source organism: Arcobacteraceae bacterium (assembly GCA_028375605.1). Classification (GTDB taxonomy): domain Bacteria; phylum Campylobacterota; class Campylobacteria; order Campylobacterales; family Arcobacteraceae; genus JAIOSF01. The sequence continues at coordinate 19,894 of JAONGR010000008.1, read as the reverse complement.
ACTAGGTGCTTTAGTTTTAATTACTATTGTAATAGCGAATAAATCATCAAACCAATGGGTAAGATTATCATCTATTATAATTGGTATGGCAGTTGGATTTATAGTAGCGATTTTCTTAGGAAAAGTAAATTTTTCGGCTGTTTCACAAGTTGAGTCAATTATCAGTGTTCCTATGCCTTTTAAATATGGTTTTAGTTTTGATATTGCTGCTTTTATTCCAGTTGCAATTATTTATTTGATTACAGCTATTGAGTCATCTGGAGATATTACAGCAAACTGTATGATTTCAAAAGAACCAATCAAAGGTGACTCTTATATTCAAAGAATTAAAGGTGGAGTTTTAGCAGATGGTATTAACTCTATGATTGCTGGTGTTTTTAATACTTTCCCAAATACTACATTTTCTCAAAATAATGGGGTGATTCAGTTAACAGGAATTGCTAGTAGGTATATAGGTGTTTGGATAGGTGTAGTATTATTAGTACTTGGACTTTTCCCACATATTGGAGCATTATTAAGAACTATTCCTAACTCAGTTTTAGGTGGAGCGACACTTATTATGTTTGGTACGGTTGCAGTTGCTGGTATTAAGATACTTTCTCAAGCAAACTTAAACAGAAGAAATATGCTTGTGCTTGCTATTTCATTTGGTGTTGGTTTGGGTGTATTACTTGTACCTGAAGTTATCAATACTTTATCTACAAATATTGGTGGAGATTTAGGAAAAATTATCAAAAATGTATTTGGTTCATCTGTTACTGCTGGTGGATTAACTGCAATTATTGCATCTTTAGTAATTACTAAACCTGAAGATTATAATGAAGTACCAAGAGAAACATCAGATGAGCAAGATACAGTAACTCCTGCATCAGCAGCTATATAAGGATAAATAATGAGTAAAAGAGTTTGGATAAAAGAGCCTTTAGCAATACTTGCTGAAAATGCTGATGGCGGGGTAGTAATCGAAGGAACTAAAATAGTTGAATTAGTTCCTAAAAATTGTAAACCAGTAAAAAACGTTGATGAAGTATATGAAGCGAAAGATTCTGTTTTACTTCCTGGATTAATCAATACTCATCATCATTTTTACCAAACTCTTACTCGAGCTTATCCTGATGCTTTAAATAAAGAGCTTTTCCCATGGCTTACTTCACTCTATAAAGTTTGGGAACATCTTGATGGTGAGATGATTTATCATTCAACCAAACTAGCTTTATCTGAGTTACTTTTATCTGGTTGTACTACAGCTAGTGATCATCACTATGTATTTTCTGAACAACTAGAAGATGCTATTGATATTCAGATGAGTGTAGCCCAAGAACTCGGAATGCGAGTTGTTTTAACTCGTGGTTCAATGAGTTTAGGACAAAAAGATGGTGGCTTACCACCTCAAAGTGTTGTACAAGATGAACAAACTATTTTAGATGATTCAATTAGATTAGTAAAAAAATATCATAAAAAAGAAGATGGAGCTATGACTCAGTTAGCTCTTGCTCCATGTTCCCCTTTTTCTGTTTCTACAGCTCTTATGAAGCAGAGTGCAAAAATAGCAAAAGAGTATGATATTTGTTTACACACACATTTAGCTGAAACTATAGATGAAGAAGAATTTTGTATCAAAAAATTTGGCATGAGAACAGTTGATTATTTAGAGCATACAAACTGGTTACACAATAGAACATGGCTAGCACATGGTATTCATTTCAATGATGAAGAGGTACAAAGATTAGGAAAGGCAAATGTTGGTATTTGTCATTGTCCTACTTCAAATATGATGTTATCTTCTGGAATTTGTAAAACTTTAGAACTTGAAAAAGCAGGTGCAATTATAGGACTTGGTGTCGATGGAAGTGCTTCAAATGATGGCTCAAATATGATAGAAGAAACCAGAATGGCGATGTACTTACAAAGATTAAAATATGGTTCTTCAAAAATAACTCATCAAAAAGCTTTACATTGGGCAACAAAAGGCTCAGCACAAGTTTTAAGAAGAGATGATATTGGAGAGATAGCTGTAGGAAAAGAGGCAGATATTGCTTTATTTAAACTAGATGAAATTCAATTTTCAGGTTCACACGATCCACTGGCTGCCCTTTTACTTTGTGGAGCACACAAAGCAAATAGAGTAATGATAGCTGGGAATTGGAAAGTAATAGATGGAGAAATTTTAAATTTTGATACAAAAAAAATAATATATGAACATACAAATCAATCAAAAAGATTATACAAAAAAGCAAATTAGACAAGGAACAATAATGAATAATTATATAAATAAAGGAAATTTACAAGTTGATGAAGAGTTATTAAATCTTATCAATAATGATATTATTCCACATACACATATTACAACGAAAGAATTTTGGGAACATTTTGAAAATATAATAGATACTTTATCACCAAAAAACAAACAACTTTTAAATATAAGAGATGAACTTCAAACAAAAATAGACAATTGGCATAAAAACAATACATTTAATACAAAAAATATAACAAAATATAAAGACTTTTTAAAAGATATAAACTACTTGATAACAGAAAAAAAAGATTTTAAAATCACTACTACAAATGTAGATGAAGAGATAACAACACAAGCAGGTCCACAATTAGTTGTTCCTGTGAAAAATGCACGATTTGCACTGAATGCTGCAAATGCTAGATGGGGCAGTTTATATGATGCACTTTATAGTTCAGATGTTATTTCAAAAGAAAATGAACTCGCTATCACAAAAGAATATAATGAATTAAGAGGGGCAGAAGTAGTTAAATTTGCACGACAACATTTAGATTTAGTAGCTCCTTTAAAAGTAGGGTCGCATGTAGATTCTATAAAATATGTTATAGATGATAAAACATTAAAAATAACTTTAAAAGATGGAACAGTAACTACGCTAAAAGATGAAAATAAATGTGTAGGTTATAGAGGAGATGACAGTTTAGAATCGCTTGTGTTAAAAAACAATAACTTGCATGTAGAGATTTTATTTGATAAAAATGATTTTATTGGAAAACTTGATACCGCTAACATAAAAGATGTTATTGTTGAAGCGGCACTTACTACTATTATGGATTGTGAAGATTCTGTTGCTGCTGTTGATGCTACAGATAAAGTTGAAGTGTACCGTAATTGGTTTGGACTTATGCAAGGGACATTGAGTGATACTTTTGAAAAAAATGGTAAAAGTGTAAAACGAGAACTCCAAAAAGACAAAGTGTATAAAACTTTTGGTGAAGATGAATTAGTACTTCATGGAAGAAGTCTTTTATTTATAAGAAATGTAGGACATCTCATGACAAATCCTGCTATTTTAGATAAAGGTGGATATGAAGTTTTTGAAGGAATTATGGATGCTATGATTACAGTTTTAGCTGCCATTCCAGACATAAACAGTAAAAATACAAACTCTAATAGTAGAACAAAAAGTATCTATATAGTAAAACCAAAAATGCATGGTCCAGATGAAGTTACTTTTGCCATTGAGCTTTTTGAAAAAGTTGAACTTGCATTAAACTTACCAAAAAACACTATTAAAATAGGTATTATGGATGAAGAGAGACGAACTACAATTAATTTAAAAGAGTGTATTCGAGCTGCAAAAGAGCGAGTAGTATTTATTAATACTGGATTTTTAGATAGAACTGGTGATGAGATACATACTTCTATGTATGCAGGTGCTTTTGTACAAAAATCAGATATGAAATCACAGCCGTGGATACAAGCTTATGAAGATAACAATGTTGATATTGGGCTAGAGTGTGGACTACAGGGTAAAGCACAAATTGGAAAAGGTATGTGGGCAATGCCTGATGAGATGTCTTCAATGCTGAAGCAAAAAATAGCACATCCAAAAGCAGGTGCAAATACCGCTTGGGTACCATCTCCTACTGGGGCAGTTTTACATAGTATTCATTATCATCAGATCGATGTTTTTAAACAACAAAATGAACTTAAAAAAAGAAAAAACGCTTACGTTGATGATATTTTAACAATTCCACTTTTAGATGAAAATATAACTTTAACAAAAGAGGAAATCAAATTTGAATTAGATAACAATGCTCAAAGTATTTTGGGGTATGTTGTGAGATGGATTGATGCAGGAATTGGTTGTTCTAAAGTTCCAGATATTCATAATATTGGACTAATGGAAGATAGAGCAACACTTAGAATCTCATCACAATTTTTGGCAAACTGGATTGAGCATAATATTTGTACAAAAGATGAAGTTTTAGACTCATTAAAACAGATGGCAATAGTAGTTGATGAACAAAATAAAAACGATATAACATATAAAAATATCGCACCTTTATATGATGGTATTGCTTTTAAAGCTGCTTGTGATCTTATCTTTAAGGGGAAAGTTCAACCCTCAGGGTATACAGAGCCTCTCTTACATAGTTATAGAAGAGACTATAAATCAAAGATTTAAGGAGAGTATGAATTATGAGAAATTATTTATTATTATATATAAATGGGAAAAAACATACTATAGATAAAACGAATGCTAGAAAAAACCTTTCTGAATATTTAAGAGAAAACCTTAATATGAAAGGGACAAAAATCGTTTGTTCTGAGGGAGACTGTGGTGCATGTACTGTTCTTGTATATAGATATGCAACAAAAGAAAAAAGTTCATTTGAAACGATAAACTCATGTATTGCACCTTTGTATCTTTTGGATTGTTGTCATATCATTACTATTGAAGGAATAGAAGAAAATGAAATTCTTCATCCAGTTCAAGAAGCCATCGCCAAACACCACGGAACACAATGTGGATTTTGTACACCTGGTATAGTAAATGCTATGGTATCTATGAGTGATAGTTTGATTAAAAACAATGAACAAATTAGTGAAAAAAAGATAAAAAACTTTACTACGGGAAATCTTTGTCGCTGTACTGGATATAAAGGAATTATAAATGCTGGATTATCTTTAGATTTAAAAGAGATAACTCCTTTATTTCAAAGATATAATACACAAAACATACAAGATGATTTTGGTATTACTTTTGGACAAGAAGTTGAAATTTTTGATGACGAAAATGATGTGAAGATTGTTCTTCCTACAACTATAGAAAAAGTTTTAGAATTAAAAAGCGAAGGTTTTCAACTTATTTCAGGTGGAACTGATATAGGAGTACTTTTAAATAAAGGATATTTAAAATCCAATTATATTGCAGTTTTAACAAATATCAAAGAGTTTTATACAGTTGAAGACAATGAAAACTTTTTATCTTTTAGTCCAATGGTTACATTGAGTGATGTAGAAAAACATTCTACAAATGAGTTTCCAGAATTTTCAAACAATTTAAAAGTCTTTGCCTCACCTCAAATAAAACATAAAGGTACGCTAATCGGAAATATTGCAAATGGTTCTCCTATTGGTGATTCTATTCCATTTTTATATGTAAGTGATGCGAGATTAGAACTATCTAGTATGACAAATAAAAGAGAAGTTTTACTCTCACAATTTTACTTAGATTATAAAAAGTTCGATTTAAAATCTGATGAAATTATTACAAAAGTAAAAATTCCAAAAAGCAAAAAATCATTTAAACTCTATAAAGTAAGTGCTAGAAAAGATTTGGATATTTCTGCTGTTTCTTTGGCAGTTGGATATGTTTTAGAAGAAAATAAAATAATAGATATATCTATAGCGTATGGTGGAGTAGCTGGAACTGTATATAAAGCAGAAAAAATCGAAAAACTCCTTTGTGGTAAAGAGATTTCAGAAAATCTGTTTAAACAAGGTACTTTAGAAATTCCTAATTTAATACAGCCATTCAGTGATCATAGGGCAAGTAAAGAATACAGAATCAAGCTGTGCCAAAATTTATTGATGAAGTTTTATCAAGAAATATCACAATCTATTCAGATAAAAGAGGAGTTGTAAATGAGTGCAGGAGAAAATATAAGACATGATTCAGCAAATACTCATGTGACAGGGAAAAGTGCTTTTATTGATGATAGAGTGATGATGCATGGTGAAGTTTTTGTAGGAATCATCACTTCAAAATGTGCTAAAGGGAAACTAAAATCAATTGATTTCAGCAAAGCTCTTGAAGTATCTGGAGTAATAGCAGGATATAAAGCGAGTGATTTTGTCTCAAATAGTTGGGGTACAATTGTACATGATCAACCACTTTTAGTAGATGAGCAAGTATCTCATTTTGATGAACCCTTAGCTTTATTAGCTTGTGAAAATAAAGAAAGTTTTGATCTTGCAAAAGGTTTAGTAGGAGTTGTGATAGAGGAAGAAGAAGCGACACTTAGTTTAGATGTTGCGATAGAAAAAAAAGAATTTCTCTATACTGCTACTTCTTTTAAAAGAGGTGATGAACCTTTAGAAATTATCAAAAAATCTCAGTTTTTTTTAGAGGGAGATTTTTTCTCTGGAGGTCAAGAGCATTTTTATTTAGAATCACAAAGTTCGATTGCTTATCCTTTAGATGACGGAGGAATTGAGATTCATAGTTCTTCTCAACACTCAACAGAAACACAACATGTAGTGGCTCATGCTTTAGGACTGCCTTTAAATAAGGTTGCTTGTATAGTAAAAAGAATGGGTGGAGGATTTGGGGGAAAAGAGTCTCAGCCAGCCGCTTTTGCAGCTTATTCTGCTCTTATTGCTAAAAAGTTAAATCGTTCTGCAAGAGTTGTTTTAACTAAAGATGATGATATGAAAACTACAGGAAAAAGACATCCTGTAAAAACTTTTTATAAAATATCTTTTGATGAAAAAGGAAAAATAACAGCATTTTGGGCTGATATATATTCAGATGGGGGAGCGTTTACAGATGTAAGTCCCTCTATTTTAGAAAGAACAATGTTTCATATAGATGGAGCATATTTTTTACCAAGTGTTTGTATAAATGCAAGTGCTTGTAAAACAAACTATCCTTCAAATACAGCTTTTAGAGGTTTTGGAGGACCTCAGGGAACTATAATAATTGAATCAATTATTGAAGATATTGCTAGTACTTTAGGTATAGATGCTTTAAAGGTGAGAGAGGTTAATTGTTATAGAGATGAAAATAATATCACACCGTATCATCAAGTAGTTGAAAATAACACTCTTCCCGAACTTTTTACACAACTAAAAAAGGATTCTTCTTATGAAAAAAGAAGAGAAGAGATAAATCTTTTTAATAAACAAAATAAAGGTGTACTCAAAGGTCTTTCCTTTACAGCAGTTAAATTTGGAATAGCATTTACAGCGAGACATCTCAACCAAGGTAATGCTTTAGTAAACATTCATCTTGATGGTACAATTGAAGCTTCAACTGGTGCAACAGAAATGGGACAAGGGGTAAATACTAAAATAGCTCAAATAATTTCTGAAGTGTTTGGACTTGATGCTACAAAAGTAAAAATGATGGCAACTTCTACACAAAGAAATGCAAATACCTCCCCAACAGCAGCTTCAAGTGGTTCAGATATAAATGGAGCAGCTGCACATAAAGCCTCTCTTTTGATAAAAAAAAGATTGCAAAATGTTGCATGGAGAAAAATGAATGATTTTCCTTTTAGCACAAATGAAGAATACTCTTTAGAAGATATAGAAAAGTCTACAAGATTAGAGTTTATAAATGGAATGATTATTGATAAAGTTGAAAATAAACAAATCAGTTTTGAAGAAACTATAAATATAGCTTATTTAAATCGTATATCTCTTTGTGACTATTCGCATTTTAGAACAGAAGGACTAGGATTTGATAAAACAATAGGAAAAGGGAAAGCTTTTAACTATTTTACAAATGGAGTAGTAGTCACCGAAGTAAGTGTAGATGAATACACAGGTGAGATGAAAGTTTTAAAAAGTGATATTTTAATGGACTTAGGAAGAATGATAAACCCTGGTATTGATGAGGGGCAAGTGTGTGGTGCATTTGTACAAGGACAAGGTTGGGTAAGTATGGAAAATCTTTGTTATTCTGTAAAAGGTGAACTACTTACACATTCTCCTACAACATATAAAATTCCTACTATTCAAGATATACCAAGAGAATTTACTATTAATTTTATAGAAAATGATACAACCGACATGAATGTAAGGCGTTCTAAAGCAGTAGGTGAACCACCATTTTTGTTGGGAATTAGTGTTTTTACTGCTTGTAAAAATGCTTTAAGTTATAGATCAAAAGATACAAAAATAGTTAGTATGAATTCTCCAGCTACAAATGAAAACTTACTCATGAAACTTGAAGAGCTTAAGGCTTAGAGTATGAATTTTATATTTGATGAATTTCTCTTATCTTGTCAAAAGTTAAGAGAGTCTAATATCTCTTTTGTTGTTGTAACTCTTACAGATAAAAAAAACTCCGTACCTCAAGATATTGGTTCTAAATTAATAGTAACAACTAGTGGTATAGAGTTTGGAACAGTTGGCGGCGGAGCTTTAGAAAAAAGTTCCATAGAAACAGCCCAAGAATTGTTACAAAATACTAAAGAAACAACTTTATATAAGCAACTACATTTAAACAAAGATTTGAAGATGACTTGTGGAGGATCAGTTAGTTTACTTTTTGAAAAAATCGATATTCAATCATCTTGGGAAATTGTAATTTACGGAGCTGGTCATGTGGCACAATCTTTGATACGAACACTTTTAACTTTAGATTGTAAAATTAAATGTATCGATACTAGACAAGAATGGCTTGATAAACTTCCAGATTCTGTAAAATTAGATACTATATTTGTAGCTGAATATACCGATTATATTGAGAGTATCTCGAAAGATTCTTTTGTAGTTATTATGACATCTGGACATAAGTATGATTTTCCTATTTTAGAAAAAGTTTTACAAAAAGAGTATTTTCTTTATGTTGGGGTAATTGGTGCAAAAAATAAAAGAGTTAAATTAGATTTAGATTTAAAAAAAGTTGGAATATCAAAAGAGTATTATTGTCCAATTGGTGAAGATTTTGGTACAAATAAACCAAATGAGATAGCTTTAAGTATCACAGCACAACTCTTAAAAGTAAGAGATGAAAATAAAGGAAAGAGATGCAAGAACTAGTAGGATATGCAGCTGCTTCGTTGACAACAGTTGCTTTTATTCCTCAAGCGCATAAGGTTTATAAAACAAATGAAACAAAAGATTTATCTTTAACTTTATTTGTTACTTTTAGTTTGGGTGTATTTATGTGGCTTATTTATGGAGTATTACTTGATAGTATTCCTATGGTTATAGCAAATACGATGACATTATCATTGTCATTGTATATTTTATATAAAAAAATTAACGGTTTAAATAAAGAAAAAAGTATATAATGCATGCGAGATATTTTAAATACTTAATTTTAAATGAAAGGTAATAAATGTTTTTAACAAATAGAGAACAAGAAAAACTAATGATTTATACAGCAAGTAAACTTGCACTTGAAAGAAAAGAGAGAGGTTTAAAGCTTAATTATCCTGAAGCAGTTGCTATTATAAGTAGTTTTATACTTGAAGGTGCAAGAGATGGAAATAGTGTGGCTGAACTTATGGTAAGTGCTACAAAAGTTTTAAAAGCGGATGATGTTATGCCTGGAATAGCTTCCATGATGGGTATGGTCCAAACTGAAGCTACATTTGATGATGGTACAAAACTTGTAACGGTTCACAATCCAATTCCATTTAAAAAAGATGATGCAGTAGTAGCTGGTGAATATATAATTGATGATGGGAATATAGAACTCAATGTTGGTTTAGAAGTAACAACGATAGAAGTTACAAATGATGGAGATAGACCTATACAAGTAGGATCTCATTATCACTTCTTTGAAACAAATAAAGAACTCAATTTTGATAGAAAAGAAGCGTATGGAAAAAGACTCAATATTTTAAGTGGTACATCTGTGAGATTTGAGCCTGGTTCAAGTAAAGAGATAAGTTTGGTAGATTTTACAGGTAAAAGATATATAAGTGGATTTAACGGTTTAGTTGAAGGTCTTTTAGATGATGAAAAAGTAAAAGAGAACGCGATGATAAAACTTGAAAAATTTCTAGGAGGGCATGAATAATGGCAACTATAGATAAGAAAAAATATGCTTCTATGTATGGACCTACTACTGGAGATAGATTTAGACTAGCAGACACAGATTTGATAGCTAGTATAGAAAAAGACTATACAGTTTATGGAGAAGAGTCAAAATTTGGTGGTGGAAAAACAGTAAGAGATGGTATGAGCCAATCTCCAACAGCAGGTGAAGAGGTGTGTGATTTAATCATAACTAATGCAACTATTATAGATTATACTGGAATTATTAAAGCAGATATTGGTATAAAAGATGGGATTATTAAAGCTATAGGAAAAAGTGGAAACCCAAATAACTGTGATGGTATAACAGACGGTCTAGAAATAGGGGCTAATACAGAGATACTTTCAGCTGAAGGAAAAATAATCACAGCTGGTGGAATAGATTCTCATATACATTTTATATCTCCCGGACAAATTGATGAAGCCTTGGCAAGTGGAGTTACAACTATGGTAGGTGGAGGAACAGGACCAAATACTGGTACAAATGCTACTACGTGTACACCAGGAAGCTGGAATATTAAAAAAATGATAGAATCTGTAGATGATTTACCTTTAAATTTTGGATTTATGGGAAAAGGAAACTCTAGTAATTATGATACTTTAGCATCCCAAATAAAAGGTGGAGCTATGGGACTTAAACTTCATGAAGACTGGGGAACTACACCAAAAGCTATCGATACTTGTTTAAAAGTAGCAGATGATTTTGATGTGCAAGTTGCGATACATACTGATACATTAAATGAATCTGGATTTGTAGATAACACTGTAGATGCATTTGATGGAAGAACTATACATACTTTCCATAGTGAAGGAGCTGGTGGTGGACATGCTCCTGATATCATGAAAGTGGCAGGTTTAGAAAATATCTTACCATCTTCTACAAATCCAACATTACCATATACTAAAAACACTATAGAAGAACATCTTGATATGTTAATGGTATGTCATCATTTAAGTCCAAAAATCCCTGAAGATGTGAGTTTTGCAGAAAGCCGTATTAGAGGAAAAACAATAGCAGCTGAAGATGTACTACAAGATATGGGAGCTATTTCTATAACTAGTTCAGATTCTCAAGCTATGGGAAGAGTAGGGGAAGTAGTAATACGAACATGGCAAGTTGCAGATTCTATGAAAAAACAAAGAGGACCATTAGATACAGATACATCAAGAGATGATAATAACCGTATTAAAAGATATATCGCAAAATATACTATAAACCCAGCAATCGCTTGTGGAATAGATGAGCACGTTGGAAGTGTAGAAGTTGGTAAAATGGCTGATTTAGTTCTTTGGAATAGAGCATTTTTTGGAGTAAAACCTGAGATTATTTTGAAAGGTGGATTTATAGCGTTAAGTATGATGGGTGATTCAAATGCCTCAATACCAACACCAGAACCAAATATGTACAGACCTATGTTTGGAAGTATGGGAAAAGCAAGTAGTAGAACAGCAGTAACATTTGTATCTCAAACATCTTTAGATAATGGGATCAAAGAAAAACTCAATGTAGATAAAAAACTAGTTGCAGTTAAAAATACACGTAAGATCACAAAAAGAGATATGAAACTCAATGACTTTATTGGTGATATAGAAGTAAACAGTGAAACGTATGATGTAACTGTAAACGGTGAGTTAATAGAATCAAGTTTTATGACTGAATTGCCAATGGCAAAACGATATTTTTTATTTTAGGATGTAAGTTGATACAAAAAGTAATAAACATAACAAAAGATATAGACTCTGATGATGTAGTAGAATTATCATGGTTTGATATGCAAAAACCAAATTTAAGTGCTGTTTCAAATAGTGGCGTGGAATTTATGATAAAAGTAAAATTTACACATCTTCATGAAAATGATATTTTAGTATGTGAAGATGGACATACCATGCAAGTAAAAAGAAGTGATGATGAGGTTTATGAAATTATTCTTGATAACTCTTTAGATTTTGCTAGAGTTGCATATGAAGTTGGTAATCGACACCAGCCTGTGTGTATAGAAGAAAATAAGATAACAGTGTTGAATGATATATCTCTATCAGATATTATTGAAAACTGTGAAAAAGATGAAAATACAATTGTATCAAAAATAAAAAAGTACTTTAAACCAAATGGCAAAGCACACCACGTACACTAAATCTTTAAGTAGGTTTATGCAAATATTTGATGGAAGTTTTCCATCTGGGGCTTTTGTACATTCGTTTGGACTAGAACCCCATATTGTTTTAGAAAAAGTTACAAATATTTTAGAATTAAAAAAGTTTTTACACAATTTAATTGTATATCAGTACCAAGGTTTTGATTTTGTGTTGGTAAAAAAAGTATATAAATATTTTGAACAAAATAAACTCAGTCTTGTGATAAAAGAGGATGAAAAGTTTTCTTGTATGACTAGTTTTGAGTATACTAAATCATCTCAGGATTTAGGTGAAAATTATCTTAGACAAATCAATAATAATATAGAAAAAGAGATAGTACAAGAATATTTTGAAAAAGTTAAATCTAAACTTTCAAATGGAAATGAGCTGATAGTTTTAACTGCTTATGCTTATGAGTTAGACATGGATATAGAGTTATTTTTACTTTTATGGTGTAAAAAAAATATACTGAATATCGCGATGACAAGTTTAAAAATATCAAGAATAAAACCATCTCAGATACAACAAATGTTATTTGAATTTGATGATGAGTTAGAAGAATTAATAGAAAATACACAATTAAATATTAATAATTTTAATCCAATATTTGAAGAGATTATATATCAGCATAAGAATTTAGAACCAAAGATGTTTGTTACTTAAAATAAGCAAATATTTTAGAATAATCACTTTTCGAACGGCTTCACTTTGGGTACCCCACAATTAAAATTGTGACCCTAAAATTACAGGGGTTCTCTTAGTAATCATTCAAAATATTAAATGAAGATAAAAGTGAAGAAAGAGGAAGAAATGAGTATAAAAATAGGAATAGCAGGACCAGTAGGAAGTGGAAAAACTTCTATAATTGAGCAGTTGACAAATATTTTAAAAGATAAATATAGTTTAGGAATAGTTACAAACGATATCTATACAACAGAAGATGCAAACTACTTAAAATCACATCTTGATTTAGAAGATGATCGAATAGTAGGAGTAGAAACTGGTGGTTGTCCTCATACAGCTATACGAGATGATATCTCTGCAAACCAAAAAGCAATAGAAGAGCTTGAAGAGAAGTTTAACCCTGATATCATTTTTGTAGAAAGTGGAGGAGACAACTTATCAGCAACATTTTCTTATGAACTTATAGATTATTATATGTATGTGATTGATGTAGCGCAAGGTGCCGATATACCAAGAAAAAAGGGAGCTGGACTTTTATTTAGTGATTTATTGGTAGTAAATAAAACTGATTTAGCTCCACATGTAGAAATAGATTTAGAATCTATGGAAAGTGATGTGAAGAAAAACAGAAAAAATAAACCCTATATCTTCTTATCTAAAAAAGATGAGAGTATTTCTAAACTACAAGAGTGGATAGAGGTTTTAGTATAGTCTATAATCTATTGTGAGAGAAAGAGAAATATTTGAAGTTAATAAATCTCTTGGAGGAGTAAGTGGAAAACTATTTTTTACTGCATTTTCAATTGATTTTTTAAATACTCTTTTCCCTTCTGTGATATTAAAAGATAATAGTTCTCCCTTTTTTGAAATAGTAAATTTTATTTTTACAATACCTTCTATTCCCCTCTTTACTGCAATTCTTGGGTATGTTTTATTTTTATTGATTGTTTCTTTTATTCGTGAGTAGTATTTATTTTGTTGTCCTTTACGTTTTTTTAAAATATCTTGATAATTTATAGTATTTTTCTGTATTGACTTGTCTTGTTTGATAATGGTTTGTTTTTGATTGACTGGTGTTTTTTTTAATATCTTGTCGGTATTTGTTTCTTTTTTTACAATAACTTGTTTCTTTTTCTCTACCGTTCTGGGCGTCGTTTTTTTCTTAATAATTTTTTTTAATTCTTTTTTTTGGACTAGAGTTTCTTTCTTTTTATATACTGGATTTGGCTCTTGAATAATAGAAAATTGAATCACTTGTTCCTTTCTATTCTGCAAAGAAATATTTTTTTCTTGTTTAAAAGAATAGAGAAAAGAAACAATAAGGATAATATATAATGATACTGCAAGTATAAAAGATTTTATATATTTATTCATATTTGACTATTATGGTGAAGTGTATATGATATTCATAATTTATTGCTTTTTATCTCTAGAGTATTTATTGGAATGAGAAGATTTATGATGTGAATGACCACTTTTTTTTGCCCCATATGTTTTAAATACATATCCAGTATAAAGCTGTAAAGATAAGTATAAAGATACTAATGAAGATGCAAATATAAAAGCAAATATTTTTCTAATAATAGAAGAATTAAATTGTTTTAATCTTTTAGCTAAAATAACATATCCCCATAAAGCAGCTAAATAAGGTATCACTTTTAGATACATAAGCCAAGAATCTCGTCTACTTGCTAGATTATCTACATTTGCAGTATCTAATCCAAATCCATAAATAAATCCGTTTACAATATCAGCATAATGATGAGTAGCAAAAGAGCTAATAAGATGAGCTAAACCACCTATTATAAATAAAGGAGCAAATGCATATCCTAAGGTATAAAATGTTTTTTCATAAGTAGTGTTTAAAAATTTGCTAGCACAATACATACCAAATACAACTATAATAATAGAAATCAAAACTGAATAAGTAAAAGCAAAAATACCAGAAGCACTTAGAGTTCCAAAGTTTACATATTGTTGTGCAAATACAGCAGTTTTTGACCATATAAACTCATCTGCAATTGCAGTACGACCAAGTCCATGATGAACGCCCATTGTTATACTAATAGCAGCTGTAATTAGTATAAAAGCCCAAACATCAGCTTTTTGGAATTTAAATTTTTCCATAAGAGTTTTTGATGGTGGTACTATACTAAAAGCAACAGCATCACAGGCATCACTACAGTCCATACATAAAGTACAATCTTCCATGGAATTTTTTTTGTTAAAAGTAAATGGTTTAAGATTATAAGAACAAGCGGTTGTACATTCAAAGGTTCTACATGAACTACAATCTTCTTTATATGTATGTAAAAAAGTAGGAGATATTTTATTGTATGATTTCATCATTGTTCCAATAGGACAAATATATTTACAATAACTCATATCTTTATATAAATAATATATAACAAAAGCTAAAATTGTAAGTGAGGCAAAAAGCCATGCAGTAGCCAATGGTACTTTCCAAAATCCTGGAACAGCATAATAAACTGCCCACCAACCAAAAAATAAAAGTAAAAGACCAATAAATCTATTTTTTAAAAACTTTGGCATATCTTTTTTCAAACCAAATTTTGTGATATATTTTCCTATAAAAGCATGAGGACAAATAGCACAAAATATTCTTCCAAAACTTGTGAGTGATACTACTATAAATAAAGACCAAAAAAGACCCCAAAATAAGTATCTTGTAAAAGTATTTTCTTTTGTTGGTTCAACAAATCCCATATAAACACCATAAACAAATAGTGCGAAAGTGATAAGTTGAACTGTTTTTATTAATTTTTGGTTTTTAAATAAGGTACCAAGTATAGGGATACCATATATATCGTTTTTATCTCTTTTTTGTTTTAACTTAATCATCTATATTCCTAAAACTTTACTGTTAGTCCAGCTAGATATGTTCTACCTGGATTTACGGTAAGACCCATATCACCTATATCATATATATTGTCATCGTTTCTATCCCCTGTAACTCTAGGCATCATGTAGTATTGTTTATCAAATAGATTATCAATTTGTGCAAAAAATTGTGTTTGAAATCCTGCAATTTTTAAATCGTATTTTGTTCGTAAATTTGTAACAGAATAACCACTAATTTTTATCTTGTTTAACTCATCTGCGTATTGACTAGATCTGTAGTTAATTTCAGCTGTTACCATTAGATTATCAAGTATTTTATAATTTGTAGTAAGTACAATAGTGTGTTTAGATGTTCGAGGTGTTATATTTCCTTTTAAATCATGAGTACTAGCAACATAATCATCATCTGTATCTCCATCACTATTTTGATCAACTACTCCACCCTCATTAAGAATTAGGTTATACTCATCATATCGAGTATACTTCGAATTTAAAAAAGTATAATTTATACTATATGAAAAAGTTTTTTTCGTATCACTATTTAAACTTAGCTCTAAACCTCTATTTCTAATATCAGCCATATTATCGTAGGTTACTTCCACTCCTTTTGTAGAAGCATAGTTCCCACTGCTTCTTCCAATAACATCATCCCTATTAAGTTGATATACAGCGATGTCATAGCTTATGAAATCAGTTTTACCTCTATACCCTAACTCATAATTTACCGTAGTTTCTGTTTTGATATCTGTATTGTTTGAATATGTTCCACTATATGTTGATGTCGTCATATCTCCTGCATACATTTGAGCTAATGTGGGTACTCTAAAACCTGTAGATGTATTGGTATATAAAATAGAATTTTCGTTAAATTTATAAGTAGCACCTAGTTTATATGATGTTTCCTGAAAATCTTTATCCCACTTTGTATCTGTAAGATTATTTGTATAATCATAAGCAATTCTATCAACTCTTATATTTGATGACAAAAGAAGTTTATCTGTAACACCAAATTTCAATTCTCCATAAGCGGCATTTATTTTTTCTTTAGAGTCTGTATCGCTTGTAATTTCTCCTATGTAGTGAGTTGTACCTCTACTTGTATAATCAACTCTATATTCAGAATTTTTTTCTTCATCATTTCTAGCTAAATCGATTCCAAACATAGAGGCTATTTTATCTCCGTTTTTTCTGAATTCTGATTTTAAACCTTTTTGTTTTGTATTTGCATATGAATCATAGAGATGATCATCTCTTAATAAATCATTATTTGCAATACCATCATAAGCACCATTTTTGTTTTCTGTTGTATCTTCGTAGCTATAAATTTGAGTCATGAAATTGGAACCATTCATAAAATCTTTTGAATATGTTAAAAAGTATTTATCTAGTTCGATATTGTAGTCTGTAGCATATCCTACTTCCCCAATACTAGTCGGATTTTTTTTCACTTGATTTACACCACTTACTGTATGTGTTATAGACCCAGTATCATTTTCATACCGTTTTGACTTATCTATTCCTAAAGTAATATCACTTGTATCATCAATGTAGTATTGAATTTTACCATTGATTGATTTTGCCCAGTAGTCTGAACTTTCCCAGTAACCGTCACTCTCTTTTTGGCTTGCTTGTAGGTTTAACGCAAGATAGTCTGTAGCACCTCTAAAATTAGCTACTTTTTTTTCATAGCCATCACTTCCCTTCTCAAAGGTAAATGAACCTTCAGTTTTATTCTTAGGTCTTTTTGTAGTGATAATAACTGCACCAGATAAAGCATCATTTCCATAAAGGTAAGATGCTCCCCCTTTTATAACTTTAATAGATGCAATATTATCACTATCAATATTTACGCTACCCGCTCTTTCTTGTACAGGAACTCCATCAATTACAATAGCAACGCCTGGTTTCTCGCCCATATACATCTCAGTAGCAATTCCTCTAATATGAATTTTATTTGAATCACCTTCATTTTGTCTAGCAGTAACACCTGGAATAGTGTTGAGAATATTTGCTAAGTTTTCTTGGTGCATCTCTTCAATTTCTTTTGTATTGAGAGTAGCTGTATTTGATACATTAAGTTTTTTTGCATTAAATTTATTGTCAATAGTTGAAGAGGTTATATTTATAGTTCCAAGATTGTCTGTTGCTTGTAATGTTGAAATAGCTAGAATTGCTATAAGTGAATGAGATATATTCATATATTTTCCTTAAAGATAAAATTTAGTTTTAGAATTTTATCTTTAAGGTGTTAATTAAGTGTTAAAAACTTTATGCTAATGATTTTTCTACTTTTATAAGTTCTACAACACCATCATACATGTCCTGAACACATTGAACTTCAGTAACGCCAAGTCTTCTTTTATTTGATATATCATAAACTCCACCTTCAGATTCAGAATGCTCTCCATGAATACCTCTGATTTGTAAATGATGTTTATCACAAATTGCTTTGAATTTTTCCATATCAGCAGCGAGTTTAGGCACAGCAATATGAACACTTGCTCTCATAGCAGTCCCAAGGTTTGTAGGACAAGATGTGATGTATCCTAAATGTTCATTAAATGAAAATTTCATTTTTTTCTCTAACTCACCAATAGCAGTAGTAAGTCTAGTAAATACCTCTTTTATATCTCCACCTTGTTGCATTGAGATGATTCTTAGTTGATCTTCCTCATTTACCCATACTAAAAATGTTTTTTCTGTATTGTGATAAATTCCTCTTCCTAATGGCCAGTTTCTATTGAGCCCTGCAGTTTCAAGAAATCTATCCCCTTCTTTAAATAAAAAATGGTCTTTTATCAAAGCATCTTGATCTTCTTTACTCATACCATCTAATGGAAAATATTTCCCTTTTAAAGAACCCTCTAATGAACTTAGAGTTGTAGAAACTACTTTTTCAATTTCATCTCTTTGCTCTTTTGTAATTGCTGGTCCCAAAGGCATATTATCGACATTTCTTCCGACTCTAATCCGTGTAGAAACTATAAACTTATTGTCAGGATCTGGATTTTTGGCATCTAAATTATCTGGATTTAGGTCACTTTGATGCTTGTCATTTTTTGTAAAACCATGGTATTCTTCAATAATAGGGTCAAAAAATGGTGCAAAAGTTGTGTATGATTCCTCATCACCTGCATAAGCACCTATACCACTATCTGGGTTTTGTACGCCTGAATTAACAACATCGGAAATAGTAAAACCATTTACCGTTTTTTTATCTTTCAAACTATCAAAAACATCTTTTGTAAGATATTTTGCCATTAACGATTTATGTTCTTGAGTAAATTTTGGATATTCCATTGCTTTCCTTTTAGTTTTAAAAACTTATTTTTTAATTACAGTACCAATTCCTTCACTAGTAAATACCTCTAATAGTATCGAATGTTCAATTCTACCATCAATTATATGTGCTTTTTCTACACCACCATGGACAGCTTCAAGACAAGCGTCTACCTTAGGTATCATTCCACCATATATTGTACCATCATTTTTATAATTATTTATTTCATCTTCTGTTAAAGTTTGCAAAAGGTTTTTTTCTTTATCCATTACTCCTGCTATGTCAGTCATAAATATTATTTTACGTGCATTTAAATCACCTGCAATTTTACTTGCAGCTAGGTCTGCATTGATATTAAATCCAGGGTGATTCACTTCATTTGCAGATGCAATAGGTGCGATAACAGGTATGAATTTTTCTTGTAATAAATTATTTACTACTTCACTGTTTACATTTACAATTTCACCAACAAGACCATATTTACCATTGTCTTTAGGAATAGCACTTAAGAAATTTCCATCTTTTCCTGTCATACCTAGAGCCTTTCCTCCATGCATATTTAAAAGTGTAGTTATCTCTTTATTTATATTTCCTGCAAGTACCATCTCTACTACTTCCATCACTTGTGTATCAGTTACTCTCATGCCATCTACAAATTCACTTTTGATTTGCATTTTTTCTAGTACAGAGCTGATTTTATTTCCACCACCATGAACAATAACTGGTTTGATTCCTACCATATAAAGTAAAATAATATCTTGTGCAAATCTATCTTTTAGTTCAGGATTGATTTGTGCTGAACCACCATACTTTATAACAAAAATTTGATCTTTAAATTTTTTAATATAAGGTAATGCATCTAGTAATAATTTGGCTTGTTCTATCTTTTTTTCCATGTTTTAACCTTTGGATTT
>JAONGR010000079.1 GCA_028375605.1 Arcobacteraceae bacterium | reverse complement strand
AAATGGTAAATGATTATAAAATGGCTCAATCTGTAGATTCTTTGATTCAGAATACTAAAGACGAATTAAAAACAGAAATCATCTCAAATGTAGAAGAAGTAAAAAGATTAAGAGATGTTTTATTAAAGGAAGAAGTTGTTCTTTAGTGGATTTTCACTCTCAGGTGAACAAGAGTTATTTCATACATATCTAGAAAAATCTGACTTTGTAGTTTCAGGTTTTAGTTATGGTGCCATTAAAGCACTTGAATATGTACTCACTACATCTAAAAGAATAGATAAAGTACAATTATTTTCTCCTGCTTATTTTAATGATAAAGATAAAAAATATAAAAGAATGCAATTGATGTATTTTAAAAAAGATTCATTACAGTATTGTGATAACTTTTTACAAAATTCAGGCTTTCCACAAGGTGTAAAATCTCGATATTTTAGTCTTGGAAAATATGAAGAATTAGAAGAATTATTAAATTATAAATGGGATAAAGTAATACTTCAAAAGCTTATAAGTAAAAATATTAAATTAGAAGTATATTTAGGTGGAGATGATCAGATTGTTGACCCATCAGAAGCATTAGAATTTTTTAGACAGTTTGGTGAAGTATATTACATAAAAAATAAGGGACATATATTATGAGTGAAAAAATGATAAAAATAGGAATTATTACAGCATCGGATAGAGCAAGTAAGGGGATATATGAAGATATCTCAGGTAAGGCAATTGAAGAAACGATGAATGATTATTTAACATCTTCATGGGAACCTGTGTATAGATGTATCGAAGACGACCAAAATACTATAGAAAATACTTTAAAAGATTTAGTAGATAACGAAAACTGTTGTTTAGTTGTGACAACAGGAGGAACTGGACCTGCAAAAAGAGATGTAACTCCGGAAGCTACAGAAGCTGTATGTGATAGAATGATGCCAGGTTTTGGGGAACTAATGCGTGCTGAATCATTAAAGTTTGTGCCAACAGCAATTTTGTCACGACAAACAGCAGGATTAAGAGGTAGTTCATTGATTATTAATCTTCCTGGAAAACCAAAATCTATTAGAGAATGTCTAGATGCAGTATTTCCAGCTATTCCTTATTGTATAGATTTGATGGAAGGTCCATTTTTAATATGTAATGAAGATGTGATTAAGCCTTTTAGACCAAAAAAGAAATAAGGTTAAAGTTGAATGATTGTTAAAAAATTAGATATATCAAGTCACCTAGAAAACTTACAATCTTTATTTTGTCGAGAAAAAGAAATTAAATTAGATGGTGATATAAATATTCATCATACAATAATAAAAGAATTAGAAAATTTTACATTAAAAACACCACCAAAATTAACGACTTTAAATGGACAACTAAACTATTTGCAGAAGCAAGGTACTTTGAAAATATATGAAATATATGAGTTTATTAAAATTATCACATATTTTCAATATCTTAAAAAATTTACTTTTACTGGCAAACTAGCAACTTGGATAGATAAAGTTGTTATTCCTAAAGAACTGGATGCAATTATTACTGCTTTTGATGATAAAGGTGAATTACTTCATGGTTTTAGTGAAGATTTAGATAGAGTTAATAGTAGTTTATATACTAATAGAGATTTGATAAAACAGAAATTGTATGGGGTAATTAATAGTAAAGGACTACAGCCTTATCTAGTCGATCGCCAAGTACATTTAGTTCATGGGGAACAAACACTTATGGTACGTGCTGGATTTAATCATGTATTAAAAGCTAAAGTAATGGATAGAAGTCAAAGTGGTTTTTTTTATGTATTACCCCATAGTATTGGTGAACTTAAACAGAAACAATCTGATCTTGTTAATCTCAAAGATGATATTTTATATAAAATCACAAAAGAATTTTCTGGTATCTTATCAAAACAATTGATGTTTTTAAAATTTATAAATAAAGAATTTGATAGGTATGACCATTATCAAGCTAGATTAGAATTTGCAAAAATCAATGACTATAATTTTATTTTACCAAATAAAAATAATAATAAAGCGCAAAAGTTAGTTGATTTTAAACATCCAGCATTACATAATGCTAAAAGTGTAAGTATAGACTTCAGTAAAAATGTAATAATGATAACAGGTGTTAATGCTGGTGGTAAAACGATGTTATTAAAATCAATACTAAGTGCCGTTTATATGTCAAAATATTTGATACCATACTCTTGTGATAAATCAACAAAAATTGGAACATTTAAAGATATATCTGCAATATTGGATGATCCTCAAAGTGTGAAAAATGATATTTCTACTTTTGCTGGACGTATGTTGGAGTTTAGTAAATTATTTACAAAGAAAGATACAATTGTAGGTGTTGATGAGATAGAATTAGGAACGGATAGTGATGAAGCAGCTTCATTATTTAAAGTTATTATAGAAGAATTAATAGAAAAAAATATCAAAATTATTGTGACAACACATCATAAAAGGTTAGCTGCATTATTAGCTGCAAATAAAAATGTAGAATTAATTGCTGCAATATATGATGAAGCTGCACGAGTACCAACTTATGAGTTTCTGCAAGGTACAATTGGAAAATCATATGCTTTTGAA
Organism: Arcobacteraceae bacterium; assembly: GCA_028375605.1. Lineage (GTDB taxonomy): Bacteria > Campylobacterota > Campylobacteria > Campylobacterales > Arcobacteraceae > JAIOSF01. The sequence continues at coordinate 1,293 of JAONGR010000079.1, read as the reverse complement.
ACTGCACAAAGATATCATATACCTCTACGAGTTGTAAATAAAGCAAAAGAAGTTTATGGTGATGATAAAGATAAGTTAAATGACTTAATACAACGAAGTAGTGATTTAGAAAGAGAATATAAAGATAAAATAACTCTTTTGGATGAAAAAATCACTAAAACAATTCAATTAGAAAAAAATTTAAAAGATAAAAAAGAATCTATGGATTTTGATATTTTGGTTCAAAAAGAGAAGTTAGAAAAAGAGTTTAATAGTGCAATAAATGAAGTGAAAAAAGCTGTTAAGTTAAATAATACAAAAGAACAACATCAAATTTTAAATAAAGTTCATAAACAAAAGCAAGAGATTAAAGTAGAAAAAAATCAAGAACCATTGAATTTAAAAGTAGGTGATAGAGTTAAATATAATAATACAAAAGGTATGTTGATTTCTATTAAAGGGAAAAAGGCAACTGTAGAAACAAATGATGGTATGAAATTACAGTTACCATTAAGTAGTTTACAAAGAAGTGGTAATATACCAAAAGTAAAACCCAAAACTATTCATATTAAAGTACAGAAACCGGCTTCAGGATATATAAAATTAGATTTACATGGGCAAAGGGCAGAAGAAGCAATTGAAAATTTAGATAAATTTCTATCAGATAGTTTAATGTCTGGATTTGATGAAGTACTGGTGTATCATGGAATTGGTACAGGAAAACTATCTCGTGCAGTAGCATTATTTTTAGATTCTCATCCTAGTGTAGAAAGTTATCATGATGCAAGCGCTAAAGAAGGTGGTTATGGGGCAAAGGTGATTAAATTATGAAAAAGTTATTATTGAGTTTATTATTACTATCGTATATATATGCGAGTTCAGCTGAAAAACAATACTGGGACGAAGTAAAAAATAGTTCGGATATAGAACTTTTAAAATCTTATAAAAAACAGTATCCTCATGGAACATTTGAAAAGATTGCAGATATAAAGATAAAAAGATTACAAAGAAACAATATATCATATACAAAGGAATCTCCAGACAGTTGGATTAAAGGTACAACAAAATATCAATTTTATGGAATAGGAAAAGCGAATAAACATTTTAAAGAAAAGCATTATCAAGAAAATTTAGCACGTAGTAGAGCTAAAAAAAATATAATGAGACTTTTTCATATGAAAAATATATCGGATAAAACTATTACGGAATATCTTGGATTACTTGAAACGAAACAATATATAGACAAAAAAGAGCGTGTATATATACTTTTATATCTTGATAATTATAATTTAATAGATTGATTAAGATCGAAAA
>JAONGR010000078.1 GCA_028375605.1 Arcobacteraceae bacterium | reverse complement strand
AAAAGACGAAACAGTAATGCAAAGTGTAGGTAACTTAAAAAGTAGTTCATTAACAGCATCTTTTTTAGAAAAACTAGCTGCAAAATATGAGATTAAATCTTTTATGGGAAATAACTAGTTTTGAATAATTCTATTTTAGCTATTGATATTGGTACAACAAATATAATTGCAATAGTTGCCTCTAATGACTTCAGTAATAAAATAAATATTCTTGGCGTTGGACAATGTAAAAGTGAAGGTGTACAAAAAGGAAATATAACAGATATTAACCTTGCTGGTAATTCTATAAATGAAGCTGTATCAACTGCACTTAATAGCTCTGGATCAATTATAGAAAAAGCTGTAGTTTCATTATCTGGAGCAAACACTAAAACTTTAAGAGGTAGTGGAGTAGTAAATATTCCAAGCGGTCAAATAACACAAAATGACATTAAACAAGTTTTAAAAATGGCTTTATACAATGCTCAGATCATTGCAGACTATGAAGTTATACATGTGTTACCAATTTTCTTTAGAGTAGATGATGGTGCAACTATTACAAATCCTTTAAATATGAATGGATCAAGAATAGAGGTATCTGTAAATATTATTACAGCTAAAAAGACTGCACTAGTAAATGTAAGAAACGCACTTAAACAAGCGAACTTAGAAGTAGATAAATTTGTACTTTCTGGGTATGCTAATGCAATAGCAACACTAGAAGAAGATCAAAAAAAATTAGGTAGTGCTGTAATAAACCTAGGTGGTACAACAACTCAACTTGTTGTTCAAAAAGGTTCAACAATCCTTTATAACGATTTCTTACCAATAGGAAGTGAACATATTACAAATGATATATCTGTTACATTTCACACTCCTTACAGTGCTGCAAATATGATAAAAAAACAATATGCAACACTTCTTCCTTCAAAAGACACTGATAGTGAAAATGAACTAAATATTAAAAAAGTAAAACTACCTACATTAGGTAATGAAACAGAATCAAAAGAGATATCTTTAGACCAAATTCAACCGATTTTACATGCAAGAGTTGAAGAGACACTTTGTATTATTCATGATAAATTACTAGAAAGTGCTGCTATTGAAAGTATTGATGGAGGAATTGTTCTAACTGGTGGTATGACTCATATTCCGGGTATTAAAGAACTTGCATCAATGATTTTTACAAATATTCCAGTAAAGGTTGCCAATCCTAAAAATATTCAAAATGGTTATATAAATTTCAATACTCCATCTATGTCAACTATTGTAGGACTACTACTATATGAACTTGATAGTGAAAATAACTTTGAATTAGATAGTAATAGTGAGTTAAGAAAAGATAACTCAGCTCAAATTCATAATACACCACAACAACAAGTACAACAACATAATACTTCTCAATCATCATTAAATGATATACAAGAGATTAAAAGTGTAAAAAAACAAGAAAAGAAAACTAAAGGTCTTAGTGGCTTATTAGATAAATTATCAAGGTGGCTATAATGGATGATAATCTTTTTGATCACAATCATATAACAGTACAAAAGCCGTCAAAAACTCTCTCTCAAAATGCTGCTAAAATTGCAGTAATTGGTGTAGGTGGTGGTGGTTGTAATATGATTAATCATATGATTAGTGAGGGAACTCATAAAATAGATTTAATTGTTGCAAATACAGATTTACAAGTATTAAATCTTTCAAAAGCACCAAAGAAAATTCAGCTAGGGATTGAGCTTACAAGAGGATTGGGTGCAGGTATGCGTCCAGATATTGGTAGAGATTCTGCGTTAGAGAATTATCAAGAGATAAAAGACTCATTAAATGATTCTGATATAGTATTTATTGCGGCTGGATTAGGTGGTGGAACTGGAACTGGTGCTGCTGCTATTATTGCAAAAGCTGCAAAAGAGATAGGTGCATTAACTGTTGCTGTTGTTACTAAACCATTTAAGTGGGAAGGTAAAAAAAGAACAGGTCTTGCAAACCTTGGTCTTGAAGAGATTAAAAAAGTTAGTGATTCAATTATTATTATTCCAAATGATAGACTTCGACATATTGTTGAAGAAAGTATTGGAATGAAGGATGCCTTTAAAGTTGTTGATGATGTCTTATATCAAGCAGTAAATGGGATGAGTGAAGTTATTCTAAAACCTGGTAGTGATGATATAAATGTCGATTTTGCAGATGTTAAAACTATCATGCAACATAAAGGTATCGCATTAATGGGTATAGGAAAAGCAAAAGGTGATGATGCTGCAAATAGAGCTTTAGAACTAGCTATTAAATCTCCATTATTAGATGAAATATCATTGAGTAATGCAAAAGGTATTATGATTCATTGGACAGTAAATCCTGATGTTTCTATGTTTGCTATTGGAGATGTTATGGAAAATATTCATGATACTCTTGTTGGTAATCCTGAGATTATTTTTGGTACGACTACTGATGAGAATCTTTCTATAGATGAAATTAAAATAACTATCGTTGCAACTGGTTTTGATACTCCAGAAGAAATAGCTGATGAAAGTGAACTAAAAAATAATAAAGTAGCTAATCATCTAAACATGAGAACAAATGACAATGATGACCATTACGATACACCACCTCTAATGAGAGGATATTCTATAAAGTTTAGTTTTTAATTATTATAATTATTAACTAAATCTTACTCATAAATAACTATATCAAATTGGCTTGTTGTAACAACTAAAGCTTTACTATTTGTTGTGTTTTTAGAAAGTTCTTCTTCATGCTTACTAACTATATCTTCTAAAATATCAATTTTTGTTTTTAATTTTAATATCATACTAACACCAGCTAAATTTACACCATCAACCCTTGTAAGAACTAAAATACTTTTAATTGTATCAATGTTTTCTTGAGAATATTGACGAATTTTTCCAGATGTACGGCTAGGTAAAACTAGCCCTTCTCTTTCATATTGTCGAAGTGTTTGAGGATGAATATCTAAAATTGTTGCAACTTCACTAATCAGATAAACAGGTTCACAATATGATTTATCTAAAGACATTTTATACTTCAGATGGTAACTTAGATTCTAAAATCTCTACGAACTCTTCATCTAAATCTTCAATTTTTGGTAAAATTATATTTGCTTTTAAATATAATGTTCCTCGTTGTTTAGTTTTTCTATTTAAAGCACCTAATTCTTTCACACGAAACTTTTGGTTCTGTTTCGTATTTTGAGGCACCTTTAAAGTAATATCTTTAGTAAGTGTAGTAATTGTAACCTTTCCTCCAAATAATGCTGATTTAAGAGGTATATCAAATGATTTTATTAAGTCGTCATCTTCTCTTTCATATTCATCACTATAATCAACATTTAATGTAATAATTAAATCACCTCGAGGAAAACCTTGAGCTTGTTTTCCTTTATTTTTTGCTCGTATTTTTTGACCATCTTTAATACCCTCAGGTATCTTAATATCAAATGATTCTCCATTCATAGAAACATTTTTTACACCACCTAATATAGATGTATTAAAATCAATAGATAAATTTGCACTAACGTCTAAGTCTGGTTGACCAAAACCTCCACCAAAGCCTCCGCCAAAACCACCTTGACCACCAAAACCTCCACCTTGCTGTCCAAACATTTGTCTTAAGATATCATTTATATCAGCTCCATTTCCTTGACCTTGTGCAAAATCATGAAAATTTTGTCCACCAAACATATCATCACCATGCATATCATATTGTGATTTTTTTTGCTCATCACCTAATACTTCATAAGCAGCATTAATCTCTTTAAATTTTTCTTCTGCTTTTGGGTCTTTATTCATGTCAGGGTGATATTTTTTTGCTAGTGTTCTGTAAGCTTTTTTAATCTCTGATGCAGATGCATTTTCACTTACATTTAGTGTTTCGTATAAACTTTTTGCCATA
>JAONGR010000077.1 GCA_028375605.1 Arcobacteraceae bacterium | reverse complement strand
AAAGCATTTTTAGATTTATTTAAAGTATTATATTTATCATATATTATATTTACAAGTTCATCTATGTGAGAGAAGGCATATTTCCATCCCTTTTCACTTGCCTCATAAAATTTTTTTACTAATTCTGGATTATTTTTAATCATTGACGTTGCAGTAAATAAAATATCTCCATAGCCCTCAAATCCATAATCTTTTGGCTTAAATGTTACAATATCTAGTTTAGATTGTTTTGCCATGTAAGGTTCATTAGATACGTATGCTGACATCATTTCTACATCTGAAGATAATAATTGTTCCATATCATAAATAGGTGGTTTTGCAAAGTAATCTATATTTTTAGTTTTTAACATTGCTTTTATCGAGATACCAAAGGTTCCTTCATATAAAGCAATCTTTTTCCCCTTTAGGTCTTCAAGTTTTTGTATATTTTTCTCTTTTAATCCCATCAGCATATAGGCTGAATCTTGAAAGACTGCCATAAGTGCTGTTACAGGTTTCTCTTTTAATGCTGCATATATCAAAGAAGAATCACTTATTGCAAAGTCACTTTTTCCACTAAGTACACTATCTACAACATCAAGATCTTCACTAATTTCTTTGAACTCTACATCCATTCCAAGGTCTTTATAAAAACCTTTTTCGTATGCAGCAATAAAACCTGCAAATTGAAACTGATGTTTCCATTTTAACTGTAAAGATACTTTTTCTAAATCTTCAGCATGTATAAATGAAATACAAAACATCAAAACCAATACTATTTTTTTCATTATTTTCCCTATTTATACGTCATTGTAACTATCTCTGATTGCAAAAAATTCTTCTTTATGCTTGAAAAAAATATCTACAAGTTCAGGATCAAAATGCTTTGCTCTTTCTTTTTCAAAAAGAGTAAATATTCTCTCATCACTCCAAGCATCCTTATAAATTCGTGCACTTCCTAAAGCATCAAAGACATCTGCTATTGCTGTTATTCTTCCATAAATACTAATCTCTTCACCTTGTAAAGAACGGGGATAACCTAATCCATCATATCTTTCATGGTGTTCATAAGCAACTAACGAGGCTACTCTTAACAAATCTCTACTTGAATGTTTTAACATATCATATCCTAGTTTTGCATGAGTTTTCATAACCTCCATCTCTTCATTTGTCAAACGTGATGGTTTGTTTAAAATACTATCAGGAATCGCAATCTTTCCTATATCATGCATAGGGCTAGCTTCTTTTATTAGCTCTATCTCTTCATCATTTAAACCTGAGTATTTTGCAAATAATTCAGAATATAGAGACACACGCTTTACATGATTTCCTGTTTCTTTAGATCGGCATTCTCCGATTTGAGCCATAGTTAAAACAACTTCTTTTTGTGTTTCTTTTATCTCTTGATTTAAAGCATAGATTTGGGATATTCGTTTTATCATCTCCTGTTCTAAATCATTATTTATACTTTCTAGTTCTGCTTTTTGAACATCTACTTTTATTCGTAAGTTTATTGTTTCAATTGTGTTCATCAATGTTCGTAGAAGTCCATCAACATTTACTGGTTTTAAAATATATCCATTTACCCCTAACTCTATACCTTTCATTAAAAAGTGTGATTCATTATGAGAAGATAAAATGATAATCGAAATTTCACTGTCCCTTTTTCTAATATTTTCTATTAATTGTATACCATCCATATTTGGCATATTTATATCTGTGATGATTAAGTCAATATGCTCTTTTTTATAATACTCTAAAGCTTCTAATCCATCATTTGCTATGATGATATCATCAAAAATATCTTCAAGTAGATGAGAAAGATAGGTTACGGTTGATTCATCATCTTCCACTATCATTATTTTTAAATTTTTACTTATTTTTATTAAATTATCTATATTATTTTCCATATTAGTTTTTATATATTGGATTACTTATCTGAATAATATCAGATAAGTTCTCTATATCATCTCCTTGCAATGTAATATTTTCTATTTTGTCTAAAACAGTTGATAAGTTTTGTACAGTACTCGTTATTAATTTTAGTTTTTCTATATCTTCTTCATTTATTTCTATTTGATTTTCGTATTTATAAGTATGTTCACTAGAAATTAAAGAGATAACATTAAGTGGCTGTCTCCAATGATGAGATACTTCTTGAATTACATCTAATAAAAGCTCTAGTTTCTCTTCTTTTCTCTTTAAGTTTTTGTATTTTAAAATTGTTACCTTAGAATAAATCTTATTTATAAAGTCATGTATATCTATGATAGGTTTATTAATATATCCATCAATATTAATATCTATAGAGTCTTTAATTACCTTAATATCATTTAAACTACTTAATAAAATGATAATTTGATCAGGGTTGATAACTTTAATTTGTTTACTCATATCAAGTCCATCTAACAAAGGCATCTCAATATCACTAATAATAATATCTGGTTTTTTAGTATTAAAAATATTTAAACCCTCTTCTCCATTATAAGCTTTGTAAAAAAATTTCACCTCATCCTTTAATAAACTAGCCATATACTCTTGCATCTCAACATCATCTTCTACATACAATAATGTAAACTCTTCTAACATTTATAATCCTTACTCTATAATAATTATAAAACATAAATCTAATCAAATTTACGTTAAAATCTGTAGAATCTGTATTAAAGGTGAAGATATGAAAAAATATAAAATTTTAATTGTTGAAGATGATGAAATTGCCTCATATTTAATGAGTGATTTTTTAATCAATTGTAGTTTTGATGTAGATTGTGTATATACAGTTACAGATGGTATTTCTCATTTAAAAAATCAAAAATATGATTTATTATTACTCGATTTAAACTTACCTGACTTTACTGGATTTGAGCTTATTTCTAGTATCAAAAATAAAGTAGCCATCCCTATTATAGTAACAAGTGCATACAATGATACAGACACAAAAGTAAAGTCTTTTAAATTTGGAGCTCATGATTATCTTACAAAACCTATAGACTTTTTAGAACTAGAAGCTAGAATATGGTCACTATTAAGTAGAAATGATAATATTCAATTACAAGAAGAACATAGCGTTGAAGTTTTTACAATAGAACAAAGGCAAATACAATTTCAAAATAAATATTTGGATTTAACGAATCTAGAATTCGAAATATTATCTCTACTCATTGAAAATAAAAATAAAGTTATCTCAAGAGAAACTTTGACGGACTCACTTTCATCTATTAGCTCAAATCGTTCCTTAGATAATCATATTAAGAATATAAGAAAAAAAATAGAGCAAGATACTTCCAACCCACAGTATCTCAAAACAGTATATGGGATGGGGTATAAGTTAGTTATTTAGAATCTCTAAAACTATATCTAGCTTTTCTGAGTCTGCATAAAAATACTCTTCTAAAAGTGGTTTGATTTTATAATCTTTAACAAATTCTAAATCTTCCTCATTTTCAATTTTCATAAAATAACTATGTCCAAGTTGATAATCTTTTCCTAAACTACTTTTTGAGATATACTGATTTAATTCTTTCATTAATAATTTAGCTTTTTCATTTTTAACTAAACTCGGCTTTGGTTCCATTTTTAAAAATGTAAATCTTCTTCTAAGTGCAATATCAATAGTTGCAATTGATTTATCAGTACTATTCATAGTAGCAATGATATAAAGGTTTGATGGTATTTTAAACTTCTCTTTTGAGTATGGAAGTGTTACTTCATAACTATCTCTTTTATCCTCTTCTATTAAAGTAATAAGCTCTCCAAATATTTTAGAAATGTTTCCTCTGTTTATTTCATCTATTACTATGTAGAAGTTTTTTTGCTCAACTTTCTTTTCAGGAATATCAAATAATTCTGTTTGCATTGTAGATTTAAATTTATTAAATCGTTGATAAATAGCAAATGGATAATTAGGTCTTTGTTTTGTTGTACCCATAATATTAG
>JAONGR010000076.1 GCA_028375605.1 Arcobacteraceae bacterium | reverse complement strand
TAACATCGTAGGTTTAGATGTTTATAAATGGTTTAAGGCATCAACAACAAGAATCAATTCATTAAATGAGATTGAAAATAAAATATTTTCACAGTTGCTAGAAGAAATCACTCTCAATAAAACAGAAATATTCCAAAATATTCTTTTTCAGGTTACTTATATATCTTCATTTTTATTATTGATAATTTTCTTATCAATGATAATATATAAAAATATTACTGTGCAACTAAAGTTATTTCAAAATGGTCTCCTTTCCTTCTTCCAGTATATCAATAAAGAGACTAACACCTTTGAACTCCTAAATGAAAAAGCAGATAATGAATTCGGTCAAATGTCTAAAGTACTGAATAAAGGTATCAATAATATTGCTGATCATGTAAAACTTGAAATAAAACAAGCAACCCAACAAGAAAAAAGATTATTTGAGGCTAACAAGCTAAATTCTTTAGGAGAACTAATAGAAAATATCTCTCATCAATGGAGACAACCATTAAGTGTTATCTCAACAGGAGTGACTGGAATGAAAGTGCAAAAAGAATATGGGGTATTAAAAGATGAAGATTTTTATAAAAACTGTGACATTATCAATAAAAATGTGCAACACCTTTCCAAAACAATTAATAGCTTCCAACATTTTATAGAAAAAAATAGTCAAAAATCTATTTTTAATATCAAAAAAAATATAGATGAATTTATCTCTTTAATTGATGGTCAAATTCATGAACATAATATAAATATAATAATGAATATTGATGATAAAATTGAGATTAATAACTATTCAAATGAATTTATGCAGTCATTATTAAATATTTTTAATAATGCTAAAGATGCTTTTTTTCATAATCAAATACAAAATAAATATATTTTCATCACTGCAGAACAAAAAAATGACATAATTATTTTATCTATCAAAGATAATGCAGGAGGAATTAACATAGATATTCTAGATAAAATATTCGAACCTTATTCTACAACCAAACATAAATCTCAAGGTACGGGATTGGGACTTCACATGACTTATAAACTAATTGTAAATGAGATGAAAGGGAAAATTGAAGTACACAATAAAAATTTTACATTTAATGGTATAGATTACACGGGAGCTGAATTTATAATAATATTACCTATTAGGTAATATATGATAAAATAATATTTAACACAAAGGAACTTTATGAATATACTAATTGTAGATGATAGTAAAACAATACTTAAAACACTCAAACACTCAATAGAAAGTAAACTCAAACTTACAGTGTATACTGCAACTTCAATGAAAGAATGTGCAGATTTGATTCTTAAACATAAAGGAAAATTTACACTTGCACTTTTAGATTATAATTTACCAGATGCTCAAAACGGAGAGATTGTTCCATTTATAAAAAAGTTTAATATTCCATCTATTTTATTAACGGGTTCAGTATTAGATAAAAATAACGACGTTTTTAAACATAATCATCTTATTGATTATATTATTAAAGACGGTAGTAACGCTATAGATTATTCTGTATCTGTAGTACAACGCTTTATACTAAATAAAGATATTGAGATCCTAGTTATCGATGATTCTAAAACATTTGCAGCAAAAATGCAAGGTCTTTGTCTAAAATACAATTTAAAAGTAATTGTAAATTATTCTGCAAAAGATGCATTACAAACGATACAAGAGAGACCAAATATCAAACTTATTTTAGTTGATTATATGATGCCAGAAATGAATGGATTAGAATTTACAAAAGAACTTAGAAAATCTTATAAAAAAGATGAAGTTGCGGTTATTGCGCTTTCTGGAACAAGTGAAAAAGAGGTCGTTGCAACATTTCTAAAATATGGTGCTAATGATTTTCTATACAAAGACTTTTCAGATGAGGAATTTTTTGGACGAGTAAATAATAATCTTGAAGTACTTGAATTATTTCAAGATACACAAGACAAGGCAAAAAAAGATTATCTAACTGGTTTATTTAACCGAAACTATTTATTTAACGTAGGTGAAGAGATATACCAAAGGGCAAAAAGTAGAAAAGAATTATTAGCGGTAATCTTAATTGATATTAATAAATTCAAAATTATTAATGATTCTTATGGACATGAAGTAGGTGACGCTGCTATCCAAGAGATATCTAAAGTTCTTCTTCAATACATAAATAAAGATTCTCTAATAGCAAGACTTGGTGCAGATGAATACTGCATTCTATTTAAAAATAGACCGTATGCTGAAATTCATCAAACATTTCAAGAGATTAAAGAAGTAGTAAAAGCTACTAAGTTTCAGCTTCATGATACAAAACTCCATCTAACTATATCTGTTGGTGCAAATATCTCTTATGATGATAATCTTCAAGAGATGATTTCAGGAGCAGCATCTGCTCTTAATAAAGCTAAAGAAGAAAATAAAATAATTATCAATAATTAGAATAAAGGAACATTTATAATCTATTCTGCAAGTTTCCATTCTTTGTATAGGTTATGATGTTCTAAAATTTCTTCTTGACTTGGTTTTCGTCTACAAGAGAGATACCCTTTTGTTCCATCATGACTTTGAAATGGAAATACAGTTGCATAAACCCAATAATATCCACCATTTTTTGTTGCATTCTTAACATAACCACTCCAGATATTTCCTTTTCGAACAGTATCCCATAAGGATTTAAAAGCTGCCTTTGGCATATCTCGATGTCTTACCATACTATGAGGTTGTCCCATTAATTCATCTAACTCATATCCAGCTGTATTACAAAAATCATCATTTGCAAATTTGATTATACCTTTGTCATCTGTTTCACTTACTAAAAAAGCATGTGAATCTAATACTATTTCTTTTTTCATCAGTTATCCTCTTAGTTAAACTTTTTGCCACTAGCATCTGAAACCAACTCATTTGCTAACTTACTAACATCCACTGCTATTTTTGCTACCGCACTTGCTTCATGTGCATTTTCTTGAGTTACTCTATCTAACATTGTTACAGCATCATTAATTTGCTCTATCCCTGTCATTTGCTCTTTAGAAGATGAAGATACATTTTCGATTAAACTTATTGTCTCATTTGTATTAAGATTTAAATTTTCATAACCTTTAATCATCTCATCAGATACTTTTTTACCTTCATTAGCTTTTGTTGCAGCATTTTCAACTAATGATTTTATCTCATTTGCAGCTTCGGCTGATCTTGAAGCTAAATTTCTAACCTCTTGAGCAACTACTGCAAAACCTTTTCCAGCTTCCCCAGCAGTTGCTGCTTCTACTGCTGCATTAAGTGAAAGAATATTTGTTTGAAATGCAATTTGGTCAATTACGGTAATCGCCTCGTTAATTGCGGTTACTTGTTCATTTATGCTATCCATTGCCGATGATGTATGATTTGCCAAAACCATTCCATCAGAAACTGCTTCTTGCACTTTTCCACCTAATTGTGACATTTGTCCTGCATTATCTGCATTATTTCTTGTAATACTAGTAATCTCTTCAAGCGCAGCAGCTGTTTCTTCTAAAGAAGCAGCTTGTTGATTGGCTTTACTAGCTAATTTGTTAACTGAATGAGTTAGTGTAGAAGAACTAGATTTTAGTTGTTCTCCATTTGTTAAGTTTTCTTTTGCTGTATTTGATAAGGCATCCCCTAATTCATTTACACGTTCCATTACATCAAGCATATTTTCTTTTAAAGAAGAACCAATCTCTATCTTTCCCCTAAAATCATTATGTGTATATGCTGTTAAAACATCAGTTAGTTCATTCATAGTTGATTCCATGGAATCAAGCATTTTATTCATATTTATTTTTAAGGTTGCTAACATTGGATTTATAGTGTTAGAATTTATTCTACATTTAAAAATACCTTGCTCAATTTTATCTGTAGTTAAAACAATTTCACCCATAACACGCATGTCATCTTTCATGCTACTATCTAGCCCTGAAACTTTACTTGACCATGAATCTAACAATTCATTAACCTTAGTATTTGAAGATTTGTTTTCAAAACTGAACCTATTACTTTTACCTGTTGTAAATTTAATAAATTCATTAAAAAAGCTGTCCATAATTTCTAAATC
>JAONGR010000075.1 GCA_028375605.1 Arcobacteraceae bacterium | reverse complement strand
CTTTGTCCAGTATCTGTAACAAACGATATTTTTAATGATAAGTGGAAATTAGGTATTGTATGGCATTTGTTAGATGGTGATAAAAGATATAAAGAGTTACATGAAGTGGTATCCGAGATAACTCAAAAGACATTAACCGTTAAGTTAAAAGAGCTTGAACAAAAGCAACTTATCAAAAGAGAAGTATTTGCAGAAGTACCACCTAAAGTTGTTTATTCTTTGACTCCAATAGGTGAAGAACTTCGAGATGTATTAAATGCTATGCATACTTGGGGAATCAAATATGTTAATGAATGTGGTGAAATTACTGAAGATATGACTTGTACAGTAAATGTAAAGAGTAAATAGACTACTTCTTACATTTCTCTTTTATAAACAATATAATAAATTAATCGTTTGCTTATATGTCATATTAAGCTGATTTGATAACATCTCTATAGATTCTTTTAATGTAATATTATGTTCTAGTACTGCTTGTTTATAATTATCACTCCAAATGTTCATAATTGAATATTTTTTCATGTTAATCCTTTTGTTTAAATTGATTGTGTAATTGTAGAAAATTTTTAATTTTTTTTCTTTACAATAAATGCTAATATTTTTATCTATTATTGCTCAGTTTTTAGTTTGTTATTGTTATAATGCCAATTATGAAAAAAGAAACGTTAAATAGACGAACAAAAATTGCAAATTCTATACTAAATTATATTTATACACATATTGATACAGATATAAATGTAGATGAATTAAGCCATGATTTAAATGTAAGTAAATTTCATATGCATCGTATTTTTAAAGAAGCGTTTGGTAAAAATATTTATGAAAATATTAAAGATATACGACTGCAGAAAGCATCAAACCTTTTGATTACGAATACTCATTCAAGTATATCTGATATCGCAAATCAATGTGGATATAGTTCTCAGTCATCTTTTACTAGAGTTTTTAAACAACGATTTAATATGACGCCAAAAGAGTGGAAGAATGGTAAATATAAGGATTACTCTCACGAGATCATTTCACAGTCTCCAAAAGCATTACTTTCAACAGCAAATTTTGATTCTATAGAGCCATCTATTGTTGAGATGCCAGTAATTAAAAGTTATTATATTAGACATAATGGTTATGACCCTTCAATAAAAAAAACATGGCAAAAGCTTTATACTTGGGTATTAAACAATAAGCTTCAAAACTATACACAGATTGCTTTGTATCACAATAATCCTACTATTACTCCTTTGTTATCTTGTCAGTATATTGCATGTATTGTTCCTAATGCTTTTGATGAAATACAAAGTGATAAATTACCTAAATTTAGAATTGCTAGCGGAACATATGCAAAATTTGATTTAACAGGAACTTATGGTGATCCACTTAAATTTATGAGATGGGTTTATCATGAATGGCTTCCAAATAGTGGATTTGAGACAACAACAAAACCTTCTTATGCAATCTATCATAAAAATCATTTCTTAAGTGAAGATGGTACCTTTGATTTAAGTTTTTATGTTTCTATAAATTATTAAGTTTTGTAAACTTGACATACCATATTGACTTGAATATAATCACACAATTAATTAAAGGAATCTAAATGTCAAATCACAATTTACAAGATATTGTTACGAGCATAGATTTGGGTTCAAATTCATTTAGAGTTTTAAAATTTGATTGCAAGTTAAAAAAGTCTTTAGCCGAGTTTGATATTACAGTTGGAACTGCTGATGGTCTCTCTCAAACTGGAAATATATCAAAAGAAGCGTTACAACGTATAATTCATGCTATTAAAACAAGTATAGAAATTGTTGATTATGATCCCAAAAGTGCTATTGCTGTTACTACTCAAGCTCTTAGAATTGCTAATAATTCACAAGAGATATTAGATGAAATAAAAAAACAAACAGGAATTGATTTCAAAATTATTGATGGTAAACAGGAAGGTGAACTCTCACTATTATCGATACAAAATGCCTTGAAAAGAGAAAACTTACAAGACACAGATTTTGTACTTATCGATATAGGAGGAGGTTCTTCTGAACTTGTTATTTACCAAAATGGTACTAGTTATATAAAAAGTTTTGCTTTTGGAATAGTAACATTAAGCCAATCATCCAATCAAGAAAGAGACTTTAAAATATTTGAAAATGATATTACTACTTTTCTAAATACAAATAATTATGATCTTTCAAAATCTCTTTTTATAAGCGTAGCTGGTACTCCTTCTATTATAGCAGCACTAAAAAATGGGCTTGATAATAAAGACTATGATAAAGAAGTAGTAAACGGAACTACATTAACATCACAAGAAGTAGTGGATATTCAAGATAAACTCAATAGCCTTTCAAAAGATGAATTGATTCAAAAAGTAGGTACTGGTAGAGAAGACTTTATAAATACAGGTATGTTAATATATAGGCTTTTTTTTAAAACACTGAAAAAAGAGACTTCAATTGTTTTTGATGATGGTTTAAGGGAAGGTGTTGCTTTAAATGCTTGTAAGTGTATGTAGTAAATAAAGATGCTTTTATCAAATGAGCATCTTTATTTAAAGGGCTGATTATCTAAAGATATCAGCCATTTGGTTTTGATACCAACCAACAGCATATTCTGCTTCTTGCATTCTATACTCTTTGCTTGCACTCATAGGACTAAGCCCACCAGAACCTTCCATTTTTACAATCTTATCTCCAGTTGCTTCATAAACTGCAGCAACTGAGATTCCATATGTAGGAGAAAGTAAACTATAACAAGTATTTGCTAGTTTTGGAGGATTAATTACTGGCATTTTAGCTAATAGTCTTGCAACTTGCATAGCAACAATTTTACCTTGCGAACTTGCAGAAAAACCTGATTTTGGCATTTTTGTAGCAATTGAGGCATCACCAATAACATGAACATTTTTAACAAGTTTTGATTCAAATGTTTTTGTATTTATAGGACACCAATCACCTTTTACTAATCCTGAATCAAATGCAAGTTTACCAGCTTTTTGAGATGGGATGTAATTAAGTACATCTGCTTGTACATCACCTTCATCAGTAGTAATCACTTTTTTAATTGGGTCAACTTTAAGAACTTGACCACCAAACTCTACACTTCTCCAATCAATCATATCACCATATAAATTTTCCCAACCTTCTTGAAATAATCCTTGTTTAGAGAACTTTTTCTTTTGATCTAATATAACTATTTTAGAGTTTGGTTTGTTTGTTTTTAAATAGTGAGCAACAAGTGAGATTCTTTCGTATGGTCCAGGAGGACATCTAAAAGGATTTGTAGGAGCTACCATTACATAAGTACCACCATCTTTCATATCTTCAAGTTGTTTTCTAAGCAGTGAAGTTTGAGCCCCAGCTTTATAAGCATGGGGAGAGTACTCTTCAGAACCTTGAACATAACCTTTTTCATATTTGAAATCAATTCCTGGAGAGACAACTGCTTTATGGAATGGAATAATATCACCATTTTCTAAAATGACACTATTTGAAGCACCATCAACTCTTGAAACTTTTGCATGGATAACTTGTACTTTGTATTTACTTTCTAAAGTTTTATAGTCATGTTTGATATAGTCTATATCATTCATCCCTGCAATTACAGTATTTCCAAATGGACAAGTGTAGTATTCTTCATTTTGCTCAATTAAAATTACTTCAGTTTCAGGACTAAACTTTTTTAAGTACTTAGCAGCAGTTGCACCACCAAACCCACCACCAACAACAACAACTCTTTTTTTGTTTTTTGGTAATGAAACATTTGTAATACTACTACATGCAGCCATAGAAAGTGCAAAAGAACTTACAACTAATTTATTAAAATTTCTTCTATTCATCATAATATTATCCTCTTATCTTTTAACTTTAGAAAAGTAATAAGCAACTTGTTCTAACTCGTCATCTGAAAAACCTTTTACATGTTTAGTCATCATAGTTCCCGTTTTTCGTCCATATTTATAATCTAATAATGTTTTTTGCATGCTCGTTTTTCCCATTCCTGCAATAGTAGGCATAATACCATTTGACTTTCCATCAGTACCGTGACATCCGGCACATGAAAATGCTAACATTTCACCTTTTACTGGATCATAATCGTTGGCAAAACTAATACCACATAAGCACACTATTGCTAAAGCTATTTTTTTCATTCGATTCTTCCTTTGTTATT
>JAONGR010000074.1 GCA_028375605.1 Arcobacteraceae bacterium | reverse complement strand
ACATATGTTATTTGAAAAAGTTCCTTTTTTATATGGAAGTGGAGTAGTTGAAAATAGATTTGAACAGTTTAAAACTTCTATTCATACTTTAATAATGAACCAATTTTTCACAAAAGAAAACTTAGATAAATTTTTTGAAACTGAAATGTCATCAGATAAAAAATTAGATTTATCAAATGTGATAGATAAAACAGATTTTTCTATGGCTTTTGAGAGTTTAAAAACAGCTGTTATGGAATCTAGTTTTGGTGGTATGCTAGGAATGTTTGGGGGTGTTTCTGCTCTTGAACCTTTAAAAGATTCATTTGAAACTAAGATGAAAGTTGCGATAAAAGATATTTCACAAACAGACGATTTTCAAGAACTTATTCAAGAAACATTAAAAAATAGTGATATCAGTGAAGATATGAGTAAAAAAATAGACACTGTAGTTCAAGCTAGACTTGATGAACTCAATCCAAAAATGGTAAAAAATCTTGTACAAGATATGATAAAAGAACATTTAGGATGGCTTGTTGTTTGGGGTGGAGTTTTTGGTGGACTAATAGGATTAATAGGTGCGTTTATAATATAACATAATTTAAATTTTTGGTATGACATTTTTCTGACATCTATTTGTTAGACTTCTAAAAAAAGGAGAAATATGTTTAATCAATATTCAAATAGTAGTAAAAGGTTTCATTCTATATTGCAAAAATCATTACTGATAGGATGTATAGGAGTTTCAGATTTAAGTGCAGGTATGTTTGACAGCATATCAAATGTAGTAGAAAGTGTTAAAAGTACTAGTGAACAAAAGCTGGAAAATACTCTTAGTGTTCACTCTTCATCACAAGAATTAGGAAAGCGTCAAGTTCCAAAATCAAATTCACAATCTTCTCAAAGTACAGCATCAATTAAGCTAGGAACTCCAGATGCTAGTTTAATTGAACTTACAGAATGTACAGATTTAGAACTTTCAAATATCATATTAGGTTATGATGGTAATTATACTTTCAAAAATGGTTTTAAAAAAGAAAAACGTTCGGGATTTATTAAAAGAGAAAAAGGTAAAGCCTCTCATGGATGTATCTTACCATCGTTAAATTCAGGTCAAACTGCATATCTTGAAGTTGATTCTAAAAAATTTAAAGCATTAGGTAATTCTAATTCTTGGACTATGCAATGTGTACGGTCAAATAATCTTGATGCTGGTGTACTTACAAATGAGTATCCAAGAGAAGGCTTTCTAAGCGGAAAAGCAATGATGCTACATTGTGGTAATTCAGAGGGTATTAAAGAGTGTGCAAAAGGAAGTAATAGTTCTCGTTCAGGTGCATGGAAAAAGAAACTTGAAAAAGATGGAAAAAAGATGTTTAGTTTTAAAGCAATAAAAGCTACTTTAGCTCCTAAAGGTGGAGAAAAAGTTTATTGTCAATATTACAATTCTGATTCTGGTAAAAGTTTATTTGCTTTTGAATATTTAAGAACAAAATAAAAATATAAAAGGAATAAAATGAAAAAAAGTTTTTTAGTATTATTGGTATTTTTATGTACAAAAGTACTTGCCACAGAAGGGTATAAAGATATTTATATCAAGAGTGATAAAGATATCTATGTTCATACAATTTACTGTGCCAATGATTTAAGTAATTTAAATAAATTACGACCTTCTGTAGTATATACAAATACAAAAAGTATTGAAAATGGAACGTATTATATAAATGCGAGAGGGACTAAATACTCAACTACTTTTAATAAGATAGATGGACAATCAAGTAGTATTAGAGTACGAGGAATTCTACAAAATGGAAAAACATTAAAATCTCAAATGGAGAAACAGCTTTGTATAGTGGAAAAGAATCCAGGATTACCAAAAGCTTTAAATGCAAAAATTGCAACAGATATTTTAAAAAGTAATGATAGTAATTGGAATCAAAAAATGAAACAATTTACTAACTATTTTGGGCAACCTGCTTCAGAAAATGGTAAATATATGAGTCAAAAATAATTAATAAATATAACCCAGTTTTTATGTAGAAACTGGGTTTTTTATTAACTATTTTTTTCTTCTTTAAAATAGTATTTAAAGATGTTCATCTCTTCTTCATAGGTTACTTCATAAAAAATTTTATATTTTTTACAAATTGTTTTCACCATATACAAACCTAATCCAAGACTTCTTTTTGCGTCGTGATTTTCTTGATAATTTTTAATGAATATCTTTTTTGTATCATGAATTGCTGGAGACTTTGATGCAAAACTTAAACAGTGATACTTATCTATTTTAGATAGTTTAATGATAATATTACTATCTTTTTGACTATACTTTATAGCATTAGAGATATTATTATCAATAAGACGTTCTAGCTCAATCTCATTTATCTGAATATTTACTTTTCCCTCAAAAGAATATATAATTTCTTTATTTTGAACTTGAATAATAGAAGAGAAAAAGTCTATACGATTTTGCATAAAGTCACTTAATTCAACTGATCTATTTTTATAGCTCAGTTGTTGATTTGTTGATAAGTATTCAAGGTCATCATGAGATTTTTTTAGCATATGAATAGATGAATTAACTTGTGTAAGATAGTTTTGAAATTTTTCCGAGAACACTTTTTCTAAAAATGAAAAGTTATTCATAATAACAGATAATGGAGTACGCATATGTTCTGTCATTAAAACTATGAATTCTCTATTTTCTTCTAAAACTAATTCTTTTACTTCCTTCTCTTTTTCTAATGCTATTTGAGTACTGAGGTATTTTTTTGAAAAGAAATAAATAATTACAAGAAAAATCAAATGGATAAAAATAAAAATATAATAATAAAATGTAATTTGTTGCGCTAATTCTCTTTCATAATGCATGTCGATATAGAGTTCTAATACAAAATCACCCATAACTTCTAGATACTTATTATGTTTTTTAATCAATGGAATATAAAAAATAACTGTATCATCTGTATATTTCTTTAGTATTTTTTCTTCTCTATTAGAGTTTACAATAAGATTATGAGTAGTTTCATTTTGATGGAACTTTGTCAATGATTTTATATATTCCTCTTTAGATAACTGTGTTTTTTTAATTAAAACGTTAGCGTAATATTCTGTATTATTAAGCATTCTACCGATAATATAAAGTTGACTTCTCGTATCTGTCATTGTTTGTATTTTTTTCATTGTTTCTTTTAAAACACTTTTTATATTATGGTTAATAAATCCCATCTCTAAGTAATATGAATCATTTACTTTTGCATAAGAGTAGTTTTTAACATCTGAATTAATAATATCAATAGAGATGGCACTAGACTGATGGACTTGATTATCCTTATCACTGCGATCTAATTCTATTCTAGCATCAGGTACAAGTGATAAATCAAATCCTACATCATTTTTGTAGGTTGATTCTGTGATGACATACTTTTTATTAATATAAAAAAGATGAAGATCAATATTAAAAAGTGGATACTTTTGCTGAAGTGTTTGTTTTAATAAATCTATATCTATTTTGCCGTTTTTTCTTAATATACGAAGTGCTTCTTTGTGGATTTGAAGAAAATTTTTTTCATTTGATTTCATCTCATTTTGAATAGTAATAAATGCATTTTTTATAAAACTTTTATTAACTTTGACTCTTTGATCTAAGTATGCAGATATATTCTTTTGTTGATCTTCTTTATAACTTTCAAATAAAGTATAAGTGAAATAAAGAGATAAAAAGGTGATAATTATATTTAATAATATAAGAAAATATTTATTTTTCATAATAGGTACATCATAATGTTATTGATATTCTTTTGTTTTTATAATATAGCCTTGTTTTACTTTTGTTGTAATAATCTCCATAGGAAGTTTTTTTCTGATGTCTGCAAGTAATTGTCTTAATGGATATACTTCTCTTACTTCCCCTTCCCAAACATAGTCATAGATGATATCTGTTGGCACAAGTTTATTTGCATTTTGTAATAATATTTCAACTAGGCGTTGTTCTTTGAATCTTAAGTCAATAATTTCTTCTTTGTATATAAATATTTTATTCTCTTCATCATAAGAAAAATCTTCAGAAAAATTTATCATTTTACTTTCGTTATTAAATAATTTATTTATACGAACCTCAAGTTCTTTTATATGAAATGGTTTTTTAATATATTCACTACAACCAAAATCAAAGGCATCTGTGAGGTTTTGA
>JAONGR010000073.1 GCA_028375605.1 Arcobacteraceae bacterium | reverse complement strand
AGCAATAGCTTCTTGTGATAAAGGCACGTGAACAGCCATTTGATCACCATCAAAATCGGCATTAAATGCAGAACAAACTAACGGATGTAACTGAATAGCTTTACCATCAATTAAAACTGGGTTAAATGCTTGAATTGAAAGCTTATGAAGTGTTGGAGCTCTATTTAATAAAACAGGATAATCTTCAACAATTTCTGCTAAACATTCCCAAACTTCATTTGTTTCTGCTTCAATTAATCTCTTAGCTGATTTTAAAGTAGTAGAGTAACCTCTCTCTTCAAGTTTAGCCATTAAATGAGGTTTAAATAGTTCAAGTGCCATTTTCTTTGGAATACCACATTGATCCATATTTAACTTAGGTCCAACAACAATTACAGATCTACCAGAAAAGTCAACTCTTTTACCAAGTAAATTTTGTCTAAATCGACCTTGTTTACCTTTAATAATTTCAGATAATGATTTAAGAGGTCTTTTATTTGCACCCTTAACTGCATTTGCAGTTTTAGCATTATCAAATAGAGCATCAACAGCTTCTTGAAGCATTCTCATCTCATTTCTAATAATAATTTCAGGAGCATCAAGTTCTGTTAGTCTTTTTAATCTGTTATTTCTGTTAATAACTCTTCTATATAAATCATTTACATCAGATACTGCAAATTTACCACCATCTAGTGCAACAAGAGGTCTTAAATCTGGTGGAAGTACAGGAAGTACTGTTAACATCATCCATTCTGGTCTATTTCCAGAATTAATAAAGTTTTCAACAACTTTAAGTCTTTTTACAAGAGTTTTCTTTTTCGCTTCAGATTTTGTAGCACCCATATCATCTTTTAAAGAATGCAATAATTCAACTAAATCTAAACCTTTTAATAAATCAGAAACAATTTGTCCACCCATATTAGCTTCAAAACCAGTATGTTCATAATTTTCAGAAATATTTCTATATTGTTCTTCATTTAAAATATCAAACTTTTGAACAGCCTTTGAACTTTCTGAATCATAAAATGCTTCACCTGGATTACTTACAATGTAAGCTTCGTAGTATAAAACTCTTTCTAAATCTTTAAGTTTAACACCTAAAAGTGTACCAACTCTAGATGGTAAAGAACTTACCATCCAAATATGAGCAACAGGAGCAACTAAATCAATATGACCCATTCTGTGTCGTCGTACTTTTGATGATGTTACTTCAACACCACATTTTTCACAAACAACACCTTTGTATCTCATTTTTTTGTATTTTCCACAAATACACTCATAATCTTTTATTGGTCCAAAAATTTTAGCACAAAAAAGTCCATCTCTCTCTGGTTTTAATGTTCTATAGTTGATAGTTTCTGGTTTTTTCACTTCACCAGATGACCATGATAGAATTTTTTCAGGACTTGCAATTTTTAATTGAAATGCTGAAAAATCAGTCGGTTTTTCTAATTCTTGTATCTCTATTGGTTTTAAAATTGTTTCATTATTGCTCATCTGCTTCACCCTCTTCAAAAATTTCTACGTCAAGTCCAAGGGCTTGAAGTTCTTTTGTTAATACAAAGAATGTTTCTGGAACACCAGATTTTGGTACATTCTCTCCATTAGCTATTGCTTTATATGCTCTAGTTCTACCTTCAACATCATCTGATTTTGTTGTAAGCATCTCTTTAAGTACTGCTGTAGCACCATATGCTTCAAGTGCCCAAACTTCCATTTCTCCAAATCTTTGTCCACCAAATAGTGCTTTACCACCAACTGGTTGTTGTGTAACTAAAGAGTAAGGTCCAGTAGATCTTGCATGTACTTTTTCGTCAACAAGGTGATGCAGTTTTAACATATACATAACACCAACATTAACTCTCTCAGCCATAGCTTCACCAGTCATACCATCATGTAAGATAACTTTACCATCTAAATCCATTTTAGCTAGTTCAAATAACTTATCAAATTCAGCTTGTTTTGCACCATCAAATACAGGAGTTGCAAATCTAACACCCTTTGCCCAGTCTCTACCATAAATTAGTAAATCTTCATCACTCATAGCTGTTAATAATTCTTTAGCATTCATTAGTTTAGATACTTCTGCAATTTCAATCATTTTAGCTCTTAAATCTTTTAAGAATGTTTCTTTTTTCTCTTCAAACATTGTTTGAATTTGTGCACCTAATTGCTTACCTGCATATCCTAAATGAACTTCAAGAATCTGTCCAATATTCATTCTTGATGGAACCCCTAGTGGATTTAAAATAATATCAACAGTAGAACCATCTTCTAAGTATGGCATATCAACTTGTGGTACAATATTAGAAACAATACCTTTATTACCATGTCGTCCAGCCATTTTATCACCAACTTTGATTTTTCTTTTAGTTGCGATGTAAACTTTTACTTGTTTGATAACACCATTTGGTAAAATATCATCATGTTCTAAAATAGTTAATTTTTCCTCATGGTTTTCTCTTAATACTGCTTTTTCTTTAATGAAATAATCTTTTACATCATTGTACGCTTTTGCAACATCTTTACCATAAGATGAAATAACTTTTTTCATAGCAAATCTATTAACATTTGCTAAATCTTCAATTGTTAATTTATCACCTTTTTTATACAATGTCTCACCAATTTCTACATCTTTTTCTAATTCAGATTTAGAAATGATATCATTGATTTTAAGGTTTTCTTCTCTATCTAACATCATAAGTTTATCATGATGTTCAACATCTAAAGAAGATTTTTCAGCTTCAATCGTAGCAACAGCTCTTTCATCTTTTTCGTACCCTTTTTTAGTGAATACTTTAACATCAACAACAACACCTTCAATAGATGCAGAACAATATAATGATTTATTAATAACATGTCCAGCTTTTTCACCAAAAATTGCTCTTAATAATCTTTCTTCTGGTGTTGGTTTAATTTCACCTTTAGGTGTAACTTTTCCAACCATAATCATACCTGGCTTTAAGTGTGTACCGATTTTAACGATACCACTTTCATCAAGATGATCTATATTTTCAGATTTAATACCTGGTAAATCTTTTGTAATCTCTTCATTACCATGTTTAAGTTCTCTAGCTTCTACTTCTTTTTCATAAATATGAACTGAAGTAAATGCATCATCTTTGATTAATTTCTGAGAAAGAACAATAGCATCCTCATAGTTATAACCATTCCAAGGCATAAAGGCAACTGTAGCATTAACACCAATAGCTAATTCACCATTATCCATAGAAGGACCATCAGCAATAACTTGACCTTTAGCAATAGCTTGACCCATATTTACACTTGCTCTTTGACCAAATGTAGTATTATTATTTGTTCTTTGATTTTTACTTAGTAAATAATGATCAATAAATGCACCATTTTCATCCTCACCTTTAATGAATATGTTTCTAGCATCAGCTTTTTCAACAGTACCAGCTCTTTTAGCTTTAATACTAGCCCAAGAATCTCTAGCAACAGTTTTTTCTAAACCTGTTCCAACAAAAGGAGCATTTGGTTTTAATAATGGAACAGCTTGTCTCATCATATTTGATCCCATTAAGGCTCTATTTGCATCATCATGTTCTAAGAAAGGAATTAAAGATGCAGCAACACCCATAACCATAGCAGATGAAATATCAATTAATTCAACTTTTGCTGATTCAAGTAGCATGATTTCACCATCCATTCTAGCTTCCGTTAGAATTTCTTGAATTTTTCCATCTTTAGTTAACTTTGTAGAACCTGGAGCAATAACTTTACCCTCTTCTTGAGTTGCAGTATAATACTCAATTTCATCAGTAACTAGTCCATCAATTACTTTTTTGTAAGGAGTTTCAATAAATCCTAATTCATTTACTTTAGAGAAAGTAGATAAAGTATTAATAAGACCAATATTTTGCCCCTCTGGAGTTTCAACTGGACAAATTCTACCGTAATGAGTTGGATGAACATCTCTTACTTCAAATCCAGCTCGCTCTTTTACAAGACCACCTTCACCAAGTGCAGAAAGTCTTCTTTTATGAGTAACTTCTGATAATGGATTTGTTTGATCCATAAATTGAGAAAGTTGCCCAGAAGTAAAAAATTCTGTAATTGTTGACGTAATCATTTTTGAGTTAATTAAATCATGAGGCATTAAATCTTCTAATGTACCACTTAATGTAGTCATCTTATCTCTAATTGCTTTTTGCATTTTAATTAAACCAGCATGTAATTCAT
>JAONGR010000072.1 GCA_028375605.1 Arcobacteraceae bacterium | reverse complement strand
ATAATATTTACGCTGATGAAGTAATGGATAGTCGTGGTAATCCTACAGTAAGAGCTACAGTAACTTTAAGTGATGGTACAAAAGAAAGTGCAATCGTTCCTAGTGGAGCAAGTACTGGTAAAAGAGAAGCTTTAGAGCTTAGAGACGGTGGAACTAGATACATGGGTAAAGGTGTTGAAAAAGCAGTTGAAAATGTAAACTCAACTATCTCAAATGAATTAATTGGATTAAGCCCATTTAATCAAGCAGAAATTGATGCTACAATGAAAGATATCGATGGTACACAAAACTATGGAAACTTAGGAGCAAACTCTGTTCTTGGTGTTTCTATGGCTGTTGCTCGTGCTGCTGCTTCATCTTTAAATATTCCATTATATAGATATTTAGGTGGAGCAAATGCAATGACTATGCCTGTACCTATGTTTAATATCATCAACGGTGGTGAGCATGCAAATAACTCTGTAGACTTCCAAGAATATATGATTATGCCTGTTGGAATTGAAAACTTTAAAGAGGGTTTAAGAGCGGTAAGTGAAATTTACCAAAACCTTAAAAAAATTATTGATGAGATGGGTGAATCAACTGCAGTTGGTGATGAAGGTGGATTTGCTCCAAACTTAAAATCAAACGAAGAACCTTTAGAAGTTATTATGAAAGCTATTGAAAAAGCTGGATATAAAGCTGGTGAAGAGATAGCTTTAGCACTTGATGTTGCTGCTTCTGAACTAGTAAACGACAAAGGTCTTTATGTACTTAAATCAGAAGATAGAGAAGTTACAGCAGAAGAGTTAGTTAACTATTATGCTGATTTAGTAGCTAAATATCCTATCGTTTCAATCGAAGATGGTTTAAATGAAGATGACTGGGATGGTTGGAAAATATTAACTGAGAAATTAGGTGATAAAGTGCAACTAGTAGGTGATGATTTATTTGTAACAAATGCAAATATTTTAAATGAAGGTATCCAAAAAAATATAGCAAATTCAATTTTAATTAAACCAAATCAAATTGGTACAGTAAGTGAAACTATGCTTACAATTAGACTTGCACAAAGAAATAACTATAATTGTGTTATGTCACATAGATCAGGTGAATCAGAAGATGCATTTATCGCTGACTTTGCTGTAGCACTTAACTGTGGACAAATTAAAACAGGATCAACTGCAAGAAGTGATAGAATTGCTAAATATAATAGACTTTTAGAAATTGGTGCAGAAATAGGTTACGCTGAGTACCTAGGAAAAGAACCTTTTTCGAAAAAATAGAACTATCTTAATATGCTAAAACAACTTAATAATAACAAGCAGTTTATATTTATATCAACTATATTGATTATTATTACATTTGTAATAGCATATTATATTTCTCACTTACTTTTTTATGGGAATAATTCTTACGAGGTTTATTCCCATTTAAAAGATAGAAAAATAAAACTACAAAATGACATTCACTATCTACAAATAGAAAATGCAGCATTACAAAAAAAATATTTTGAATTAAAAAACTTGGAGCCTGAAGAATTATGAAAATTATTTCACTATCAATACTAAGTATAAGCCTTTGTGTATCATTATTCGCAAGAGAAAATCCTTTTGAACCAACAGACCATTATTTAGAACAAAAAGAGATGGTTATAAAAGCTAATGAGTTAGAACAAATTAAAAAAGAGCAAGAAGCTGCTGACTTAATTGCAGAAGAGATGAAAGAAAAAGAATTAGAAGCTCAAAAAATAGCAGATGCAAAAGCTTTAGAGATGCAAATCAAAAAAGAAAAAGAGATGCAAAAGCTTACAGTGAAAGAAGAACCTATCATTGAAGAAGTATATATTCCAGAAATCAAAGAAAACTTTAGAGTTTTACCTTATGTAAAAATATATGTTATAAATGATGTTTTAACAATCAAAGTAGACCCAAAATATAAACTTTTAAATCAAGATATACTCAAACCTGCAAAAAAGTTATTATTTGACTTTGAGGGTAAAGTAAGTTTTTATACAATTAGAAAAGATATTATTAGTGAAGACTTTAAGTCATTAACAGTTGGTACACATATGGAAGAAGAGTTCTTTCGAGTAGTAATCGATGTACCAGAAGATATTATTAATTATGTGGAAACAATAGACAGTAAAAATGGTATTATTACTATAATGAAGAAAAAGTAGCACTTGGTGAAAGAGAGTAACCTACTCCTTTTACAATTGATACACTGTCATAAGGGATTTTTTTTCTCAATCTTTTAATCATTGAACGTATGTTGACAAAGGTAGTATTTTCTCCCTCCCAAACATATTCTTCTATTTCTGTATAAGTTACAACTCTATGTAGATGTTTAGAAAACAACTCTAGGAAAAGAATCTCTTTTTTTGTAACCTCAATTTCAATAGAATCTTTATAAAGAATATGATTTCTTATATCATATTTATATAAATCATCGAACTGTATATAATTATATTGTGTACTAGAATATTTTTTTATTTTATTGATAAGTTCAAATATATAAAAAGGTTTCCTCAAATAGTCATCACAACCAAATTCATACGACATTTTTACACTTTCTAAGTCATCATAAGAGCTCATAATAATCACAGGAGTATACGGATGATTTTCTCTAATTAATTTTAAAATAGAAATACCATCTAAACTAGGTACATTTATATCCAAGACAAAACAATTATATCCATTTTCAAGAGCATTCAGTGCAGACTTACCATTGTTGAAACAATCAACTTTATAATGTTCTTCAAGGAGAGATTTTTTTATTAGATTCGATAATCGTATATTATCTTCTAAAACTAATACTTTCATATTGTGATACTCCCTTATCTGCTCTTTGCTATGATAGATTATTTTTTGTACTATAGCAAACTTCAACATAAGGAAGTATAAATTTTCTTTATAAGATAATAAAACCTAACCCAACTAAAGATAATAAATAAATCGAACCAAAAATAAATCCTAGTTTCCACCAAGTCGCCTGAGTTATATACCCTGCTCCATACCAAATAGGAGATGGACCTGTTGCATAAGGTGTAATAATTCCCATTAAACCTAATGAACCAACTAATAATAACGATAATGGTTCAAGCATTGTTGCTGGAACTAAATTTACTGCAATACCTAAAAATAATGGTAATAATGCAACAACATGAGCTGTAACACTTGCAAATAAATAATGGAATAAGAAAAATAAAATAACTAAAATAATTGAAATACTAACAGGATCTAGTCCTGATAACCAAGTCGAAATTAATCCAGCGGCCCACTCAAGATATCCTACTTTTTTAAGTCCACTTGCCATCGCAACCAATGTTGCAAACCAAATAAATACATTTATAGCTGCTTTATTTGTAATCACATCTTCCCATGAAATTACATTTGTTACAACTAATAAACATAATACACCAAGTGCAGCGACTGTACCATTTACGCCTATTTCTTTTCCAAATATCCAAAGAAATAAAGCTAATAAACCAAGCCCTAACATTGTTAACTCTTTTTTTGTAATAGAACCCATAGCTTCTAATTCTTTTGTAGCCCAAGCAGGTGCTTCTGGAGAATTTTTTTGCTCAGGAGGATATACAAGATAAGCAATAAGGGGTACAAGTAGAAATAATGGTATCATGATTACAGACAACGTACTAAACCAAGATCCCCAAGAGATCGCTAATCCGGTAGTTTTCTCCACAAGAGATACGGCTAAAAGATTTGGTGCAAGTGCAGTTAAAAACATAGAACTAGTCACACAAGTAGCTGAGATAGCAACCCATGAAATATAAGAACCTAATTTTCTCGGTTCATTTTCTGGAGTTGAATTAAACATTTGTGGAATATTAATAGCTATAGGGAAAATTGTACCTGCACTTCGTGCTGTGTTTGAAGGCATAAATGGAGCTAATATACCATCAGCAAATGCAACAGCATATCCTAAACCTAAAGATGTTTTTCCTAAATATTTTACAAGTAAAAGTGCAATTCTTTTTCCTAGTCCTGACTTTTTATAACCAAGTGCAAACATAAATGCTGCAAAAATCAACCAAATTACACCATTTGAAAACCCACTCAAGGCCCAATCTCTATTTGCTTTAGCAGTCTCTCCAACTAATCCGAGTATAGCACTAAAAGAAACTCCAATCAACCCAACAAGAGCAGCAGGAATAGGTTCTAAAATAAGAGCAACTATAACTCCTAAAAATATAGCAAAAAAGTATTGTGCATCTACTGCCAATCCTTCTGGGGTGGGTAATATAGCA
>JAONGR010000071.1 GCA_028375605.1 Arcobacteraceae bacterium | reverse complement strand
CAAAAAACACATAACATATTATCTTTAAATGAAATACTCAAAAAAAAGGAAATATTTTTAAATATTACAGATGATGAAATTGTATTGATATAGCAAATAGAGTTAAAGAAGGTATGGATAAACTCATCAAATAATCCCACTCACAATCTAAAAGGAAACCCCAAATATGACCTTAAACATAGCAACACACAACAAAATATTTCATGCAGATGAAGTAACAGCAGTAGCACTTTTACGACTATTTACAGATGATGAGATAGTAGTGCATAGAGTAGATCATGATACTGAAGATTTTAGTCCTTATGATATGGTCATAGACATCAGTAAAAAGTTTGATGGAGATAAGTACTTTGACCATCATCAAAATAAAGGTGGCAAAAGTAGTGCTGGGCTTATTTGGGAGTATTTAGGTTTTCAAGAAGACTATCCAAAGATCTCAAAACTCATAAAACTAGTAGATGATAACGATGTAGGGATACAAAAAGCCAAACCATTTGAATATTCAAACTTATTAAAATGTTTTAATCACTCTAAAATTAATTCGCCCGAACAAGATATACAGTTCGAAAAAGCGGTTGATTTTTCTATGACTGTTTTAAATTCTATGGCTGAGTTTGCTGAGAGTTTACATGCTGCTAAAAATATCATCAGAGACTCTTTTATGTTCCATGATAATCCTAGGATTTTAGAACTATCAGAGTTTACTCCACATTGGGGTACTTATGTAAATGCTAAAGAAACACCAAATATAAAAGCAGTAGTATGGGAAGATAAAGAGGATGATAACTGGAAAGTAAGAATACCTGCAAAAAGACTTGGTTCATTTGAGCTTAATGGAAAAGAATTAACGCAAGATGATAGTATGAAGTTTGTGCATAGTTCTGGACATTTTGGTATAGCAAAAGATGAAGCTACGATGTGTCAGTATTTAAAAACACAAAATATATAAATAAAGATATAAAATGAACCTCTCAAAATCACTTTACACAAAAGGTATCCAATGCCAAAAAGCGTTATGGTTAAAAAAGTACAAAAAAGAAGTATTGAGTACTCCTGATGATTCTGCTCTTGCTCGATTTGAAACTGGAAATGTAGTAGGGGAGTTAGCCTGTAAGCTTTTTGCAAATGGTGTAGAGATACCATATACTACAGATTTTGAAGAGATGATAAAGCAAACAGCTTTACACATAAAAAACGGTGTGAAATATATCTATGAAGCTACATTTTCTTTTGATGGGATATTAGTGCTTGTGGATGTATTGGCGATAAATGAAGATAACAGTGTGTCTATATATGAAGTGAAAAGTTCATCGAGTGTAAAAGATATTTATGTACATGATACTTCTATACAGTACTATGTTTTAGCTCAACTTGGGTTTAGTATAAAAACTGCAAATGTCGTTCATATAAATAGCTCGTATGTAAGAGGTGATACTTTAAAATTAGATGAGTTGTTTACTATAGCTGATGTAACAAATGAAGTAGTAGAATTACAAAAAAATATACCTACAGTTTTAAAAGAATTTGAAATAGTACTATCAGATAAAGTAAATGAGCCAGACATAGATATAGGGTCTCATTGTAAAAAACCTTATGAGTGTGATGCAAAAGAGTATTGTTGGAAAGTTCAACGAAACATACCAGAATATTCTATATTTAATATCTTTAATCTAGGAAGTAAAAAACAAGTCGAATTATACTCTCAAGGTATAAAAAACATTGAAGATATTCCAGATGATTTTGTGATGACTGTAAATCAAAAACTAGCAGTGGATACTTTTAAATCTCAAGAGACTTGTATCGATAAAGAGAAAATAAAAGAGTTCATAGATACTTTGACATATCCTATTTATCATCTAGATTTTGAGACATTTCAACAATCAGTACCACAGTGGAAAGGTATCAGTCCATACCAACAAATACCATTTCAGTACTCACTACATATCGAGCAAGAGGATGGAACTCTAACACATAAAGAGTATTTGGCAGTAGATGGTATCGATCCACGAGAAGAGATAGCAAAAAGATTAGCCGAAGATATCCCTACCGATGTCACAGTATTGGCTTATAATATGAGTTTTGAAAAAGGTGTGATAAAAAAACTCTCCGATTTATATCCAAGTTTAAGTACTCATCTTTTAGCTATAAATGAAAATATGAAAGATCTTATGGTACCTTTTCAAAAAAAGCACTATGTTACACCATCGATGAATGGAAGCTATTCTATAAAGTACGTTTTACCTGCACTTGTACCTGAGTTTGCAAAAGCATATAAAAGCTTAGTTGGAGTACAAAATGGAAGTGAAGCTATGAATGCCTTTGCAAATATGTCTACTATGAAAGATGATGAAAAACAAAAAATGAGAATGGCTCTTATCGAGTACTGTAAGTTAGATACTTTAGCTATGGTAAAAATACTAGAAAAATTAAAAAAACTCTAACTTCTTTAGACCTCTAAGCCATACTAAAATACTATTTGCTATAATTCTCAAATGAAATTATATATGAAGCATAGTTCTTAATAGATGAATATCTTTAACACACCTTGGCAGTTAAGTGATGATGGATACTATAGAATTGAAAATGGTCGGCTACTTTTTGCACCTGCAAATAATATAGAATACAAAATTGAAGAGTCAATGGAAGTAGAAGTCGTAACGCCTGATGAACTTGAAAATATCAACCGTATTTTAGGTACACACTATACCATCGATGAGATTAATTCTCTTTAGAGTTTTGTTTACTTAGAAAAATATCAATTTCAGATTCTGCTATCTGGTTTACTTCCATAAAACTTTTATCAAAATGCTTTATTACTGATTCATAAAAAGGATGATTCTTACATAGCTTTTCAAATTTTACTTTATCTTCGCCTAAGAGATTGAAAAATCGACCTCTTAATAGTTTCCATTCTGATATGAGTTGTTCTTTTGTTTTATTATTCATCTAAGCTTCTTTTAGTCCCTGTCTCATACTTTCAACCAAGTCTTTATCAGCTTTAACCCCAGTAAATAGTTCAAATGCTAATACTCCTTGATAAAGTAGCATATCTTCACCATCTTTAAATGTAAGTCTATTTTCTTTTGCTTTTTCTAAAAAAGGTGTCATTTTTCCGTAGATACAATCCATAGCATAAGTTGAGTCATTTAAAATATCTTCCAGCATCTCTACAGAAGTAGGGTAGCTGTCATCTTTTAGTCCTGCACTTGTAGAGTTTACAACTAAGTCATAATCTTCACAAATAAAATCATCCCAAGAAAAAACATCACAATCCAAATCTCTAAAAAACTCTAGTCTATTTTTACTTCTATTTAAAACAGTAGTTTTTATTCCAGCTTCTTTAAGAGCTACCGCAATAGCTTTGGCAGTACCACCTGCACCTAAAATAATCACTTTTTTGATCTTTCCAAACTCTTCAATAGCTTTCATAAATCCAGGTGCATCAGTATTGTAAGCGATTACTTTTCCATCTTCATTGATGTAGGTATTAACTGCTCCTATTTCTTTTGCTAGTCCCATTATTTGGTCAGCATCCTTAAATGCTACCTCTTTATGCGGTACAGTGATATTTGCACCTTGAATATTATTTTGAATAAAGTTTTGTTTTAAATCTTTACCATCTTCGATAAGTGTCTTTTGGTAGTTTGCTTCTAAGTGTATATGTCTGAATCCTGCATTGTGCATTTGTGGTGATTTTGAGTGAATGACTGGGTTTCCGTATATTGTAAAATTTTGCATTATCTTAACTTTCCTAATAATAAATTGGTCCAATTTGTATCTTTGTCTTTTGTCTCTTGTACTTTTTCTTCAAGTATAACTTCTTCGATAATTTGTTCCTCTTCTGTTTTTACTTCTTCTTCAATAAGAGGTTCTTTTATATCCTCTTGAATATCTTGTTTATGCGTTTGTTCTGTTTGGTGCTCACTTTCTAAACTAGTGATTAATTCATCTCTATACATCATAACAAATTTTTGAAATATATTAAATTCTACATATTTTTCATATTTACCTGGGTATTTTAGATATTTGTCTTTGATGAGATTGTCATATAAAATAGTGATATTATATTCTTCATTATAGTATTGGGCTAAAATATTTGCATCTCGTACTAGAATATTTAGTGATACAAATTCTGTGTATTCTTCTGGAAATACTTTTGTTAAAATTCTTGTATAGTTTCTTTTTTGAAACTCAATCTCTTCTAATTCTGTAAGTAACTCAATTTGGTTTTGTAAAGGGATAAGTTCTTCTAACCAACCTAAAATTAATTCTTTATTTTTAT
>JAONGR010000070.1 GCA_028375605.1 Arcobacteraceae bacterium | reverse complement strand
CAATAGTTAAGTTAGAGAAGATGTATGGTATAAATCCATTAATCCATCATAAAAATCTTCACTTTTAAATACATCAATCACTCCAGCTGATGTTGATATATTCTGATGTATTCTTTCTAATTTTTCTTTTCTTTCTGGAAATAAATCTGCTAAGACCATAGAAGAGATCTCTTTTCTTATAAGAATCGAAGGTGGTATAATACCTAATCTAAATAGTTCCATTATTGTATCTTTATCATATTTAACATGATGGTGACTTCCATGTGAGCAGGTATTTGTGCTTACTAATGTAGTACATTTATTGCAATAAACAAATTCATTAAATAATTTTATTCTGATATGAATTTTTTCTAAAGTATCCACTCTTGAAATTAGTTGATTATGATCCCAATAAGCGCCAAGTCCTGTATGATTTTGACCTAGAAGTAATGTGTCTGCACCATAATTTTTAGAAACTATTGCATTTAAAGTTAGTTCATTCACCCCTCCAAATATATATGTATTTTCTAGAGGAAGTAATAATACTCTATCTTTAGCTACAAAACGTTCAAGGAAAAATTCTATAGTTTTAAATCTCACGTCATAACTTAATTCATCATCTTTATATGGTTTTTTTAATAAAATGATAAGCATATCACATTTATCCATAGCACTTCTAATAAGTCTTTCATGAACTCTATGAAAAGGTTTTCCTGATAAAATTAATGCCGAAATACTCTTGGCTTCAACATTTGTTGCCATCTGGTCAATTTGTTGTATGTGTTCTTTTATATCATTGAACTCTATTGTGTATTCCCCGCAGATCGCCAAGTTACCTAGTCTTTTGGCAGTATCATTTGCCTCTAAATGTGATTCACTATTTGTTCCATAAATTTGTTTTACCCTATCATCTTTATTTATAGTGAAAATTTCGTCGACCGTAATCATTCCTACTTCTTCATTGTTACAAATAAGTTTGAGTATATCACCCTTTATAGCAGTTTCTAATACTTGTTTATTTCGTTTTCCAGAAGGAGCTAGTATAAAAGGAAAAGGAAATATTTCCCCTTTAAATAGACCTGTTTTATTCACTTCAATTGTTTCTTGTCTGTTCATTAGTGATGTTACTGGTTTTAGAAGACCATCTCTTGCCATTGCAAGTGTTGCAAGGGCTTCCTTATCTATATAAAGTAGATTATTTTGAGTTTTCATTACGAGTAAGCAGGCTCTAAAAATGGGATCACTTGTTTTTTACGGCTAAGACATCCTTTTAACCAAAATTGATCATTTTCAACTTTGATATTCCATGCTTTCTCCACTACATCAACAGATGAACTAGCAACTAAAATCTGTGAACCCATAGCCATAATATCAGTTAAAATTAAAAGAACAGTTTCATAACCTTCTTCAGATTTTAATTTTTTTATATCTGCAATTAAATCGTCTTTAAAATTATCAAAGATAGCTAAATCAACAACTTCTAGTTGTCCTATACCAATTTTATTACCATTCATTTCAAAGTTTTTAAAATCTCTTTTTACTAAATCTCTAAAAGGAACACCTTCTACTTGAGATTTAACTTTAAACATCTCTAATCCAATTGCTTTAAAGTCTTCAATACCAGCTATTTTTGCAAGTGCTTTTGTTACTTTTGTATCTATTTTTGTACATGTTGGAGATTTAAAGATTACTGTATCACTTAATATTGCACACATCATTGCACCTGCTATATCTTTTGGAATTTCAATTTCATAATAATCAAACATCTCTTTTATAATAGTATTTGTACAGCCAACAGCTCTTATCCAACAGTCAAGTGGTGCAGATGTTACTAATCCACCTAGTTTGTGATGGTCTACTATACCTACTATATTTGCTTCTTTTAAATCATCAGGTGCTTCTGTGTAGTTGTTGTAATCAGTCATAAATAAATCACATCCTGCAAAAGAAGTTTTTAATTCAGGAGCATCTAGATTGAATTTTTCTAATATAAATTGAGTTTCTGGATTTACATCCCCTTGTCTTACTGCTTTTGCTTCAGTTCCAAGAGCATTTTGAAGATATGCCATTGCTATAGCTGATATGATACTATCACTATCAGGTATTTTATGTCCACATGTATATAACATTATTTGATTCCTATTTATTATTTTTCTCATTCTATAGTAGTTCAATTAAATATACGATTAAGTTAGAATATTATTCTATTTTTTTTAATCTTTCTATACTTTTATACTCAATGAGATTATACTTATAATCCCTTATTTATTGTTAATGAGTTGTATTTACTAATTATATTTTTAATAGAACTGATATTTATTGGCTTTTGAAGATAGTCATCCATCCCAACTTGTAAAAATCTTTCTTTATCACCCTTTAATGCGTTGGCAGTTAGTGCAATAATAGGAATGTGTTTTTTTGTTTTTTGTTCTATTTTTCTAATTTCTATAGTCGCTTCGCTTCCACTCATTTCTGGCATATTTTCATCCATTAATATTAAATCAAATTCTTTTGTTTTATATAATTCAACTGCTTCTATTCCATTATTTGCTAGCTCAAATTTTAATGATAATTTTTTCATCAGTACTTTCATATACATTTGGTTAGCAGGATTATCTTCAACTACAAGTATTGATATATCAGTATTTATAGACTCAATCATATTTTGTTCTATTAATATTGTTTCTTTTGTGTCTTGAGTGTGAATTATATTTAAAGGTATCTCAAAATAAAACTTTGCCCCGTTTTGTTTTAAAGTATCTAGTTTTAATTCTCCATGCATGAACTCTATGAGTTTTTTAGAGATAGTAAGTCCTAGTCCTGTTCCACCAAATTTTCTTGTCGTGGTATTATCTTCTTGTGTAAATGCGTCAAATATAATAGCTTGTTTTTCTTTTGCTATCTCTATTCCATCATTTTCTACAGATACAAACAAATTATTATTTTTTGTATGACTCATCTCTATAGTAATGTTACCATTATTGTTAGAGAATTTAATTGCATTTGAGATGAGATTATTTAATACTTGAGTCAGTTTCAATAAATCAATTAAAACATCTTTTGATAATTTTTCCGAGATATGCACGTTAAATGTTAATGCTTTTTTATTTGTATTTTGAGTAAATTGTTTTATAATAGTTTTTAGTTCTGAATAAAGATTAACTTTTATCGTGTCTAATTGAATATTATCAGATTCTATTTTACTAAAATCTAGGATATCATTGATAATTTTAATTAAGTTTTCACCTGAAGTTTCAATGATACTGTAATATTCCAAGTTTGAATTATTATTTTCTTGAGCTTTTAATATTCCTATAAATCCAAGAATAGCATTGAGTGGTGTTCTTATTTCATGACTCATGGAAGCTAAAAAATCACTCTTTGCTTTTGAAGCAGCATTAGCTTCTTTTACTTTTATATCTAAGAGAGCATTTGTATTAAGTTGTACATCTATTAGCTCTTTTATCTCATCTGCCATATCATTAAATGAGTGTTCAAGTTCACCAATCTCATCTTTTGATGTAACGTTAATTCTATAATCAAAATGATGTTTAGAGTAAGCTTGTGTTCCATTTAGTAGGTTTTTTATTTTATTTGTAACTATATTTGACATCCAAATTGCTATTGCTATAACAATAACTAGCATTAAAAATGTAACGATTATTAACTCATTTGTTAGGCTATTAATATAATTCATAATGTTAAATTTATTTTCATCTAATTCTTGTTTCATAATTTGAACTTGTTTATCAAGTATAGTATCGATATTTTTTTTAGTTTTATTTGCTGCAAGATGAAACTCATCAACATTTGCACCAATTGTTACAAAACCAAAACCTCTTTTTGTTTCTCCATATTGTCCTGTATAGTATGGAATAGCAGCAGCAGTTGTTAGTTTCCACACTCCGCTCCAAAAGATTACAAAAGAACCATAGCTCCCTTCTTTTGTAAGATCCATCCATCCTTGACATTGTGGTGCAAAATTTAAATAACGGCAATCTAAACCAACTTCACCTTTGTTTGTTAATTGTGTAATATTTGGCTTTTTTTTCAATGATTGCTCTTGAAATTGTGGATAGTTTTTTAAAAAAGTATTTAAATTTTTCTCTTGACTTTTGTTGAATTTATTTGCGATATCTAAACTTATCCATCCAGGAACTTGCTCTCCTGTTTGTTTATCATACCCTACTATAAAATAATCTCTGGCATGTGAGATATTTCTTCCTTTGTTATCCCACATAAAAGCATAGTTTCCAGAACCTGCATCTGCAATATCTTGTTTCGTATTTTCAGCATGAGGGTCAAGGCTATCTGTAAACTCCATTATATGTCTGTGATCTAATGCAAAGGCAATATATCCTA
>JAONGR010000007.1 GCA_028375605.1 Arcobacteraceae bacterium | reverse complement strand
ATGTATATGTAGACAATATTAAAAAGTTTGGTAATGTAAATGTTATATATAACAAAGGTATAGAGACAAGAGCTTTACTTAACGATGCATATGATACATTATACGAAGGAATCGGAGCACAAGATGCTGATGATATCGTTATCACTTCTTCTACAACAGAAGGAAATAATACTGTAATAAAAACATTTTTACATGAATTTTTAGAAGGAAGTGAAAAAAATCATATCATTTCAACTGTAGCAGAACATTCAAGTATCAAATCTCCTTTAAAATACTGTAAAAAAATGGGTATGGATGTTACTTATGTTGGAACAGATGTAAATGGTCTTGTTAATATCAAAGAGATTGAAGAAGCTATTACAGATAAAACCTGTCTTATCTCCGTTTTAATTGCATCAAATGAAACAGGAGCTATTCAAGATATCAAAGCGATATCAGAGATTGCAAAAAAACATAATGTATTCTTTCACAGTGATGGTGCACAAGCAATTGGTAAGATGAAAGTTGATGTAACTGATTTAGGTGTAGATTATTTTACTTTTTCAGCGCACAAATTTCATGGTCCAAAAGGTGTAGGAATAACATTTGTAAAAGGTGGCGTTCCTTATAATACACTTATTCATGGTGCGAAAAATGTTATGGGTGGGAAAAGAGCTGGTAGTTTATATAACAACGGTGTTGCTGCTATGGCAACAGCTCTTGAAATTGCAAATATAAATTTATCATTTTTAGACCATACTACACAAGCTTT
This sequence comes from Arcobacteraceae bacterium, assembly GCA_028375605.1. GTDB lineage: Bacteria > Campylobacterota > Campylobacteria > Campylobacterales > Arcobacteraceae > JAIOSF01. The sequence continues at coordinate 55,182 of JAONGR010000007.1, read as the reverse complement.
AAGAAATAGACTTGAAGATGAGCTTTTAAAAATAGCAGATACAAAATCATATGTACCAAGAGTTAAAAGACTTAAAAACCTAGTTGCAATCTCTTTTAGAGGTGTTGAAGGTGAGTCTATGTTATGGGATATGAACGAAAATGGTATTTACATCTCTACAGGATCTAGTTGTTCTAGTGAAGATTTAGAATCAAGTGCTGTTGTTGAAGCATTGGGTGAAAAAGTTGAAATTGCAAATGCAACAGTAATGTTTGCACTAAGTAAATTTACAACAGAAGAAGATATTGATTATGTAATTGAAAAAGTTAAATCTTCTGTTAAGAGAATTAGAGAAATCTCAATGACATATGCAAAACAAGAAGCATTTACTCAGTTTGTTGAGGATCATTAAAACTAACAATATAAACTAAATAATAATATAGAATAAAGATAAAAGGAAAAAATATGGCAAGAGACGAACTAGTTACTGGTAACGTATGGGAACAATATAGTCAAAAAGTACAAGATAGAATGAATAATCCTGTTGCAATGGGTGAATTTACACAAGAAGATGCAGACAAAGCAGGCGCAAAACTAATTGTAGCCGATTTTGGTGCAGAATCATGTGGTGATGCTGTTAGATTATTCTGGCTAGTAGATGAATCTACAGACACAATTATTGATAGTAAATTTAAATCATTTGGTTGTGGTACTGCTATTGCTTCAAGTGATGCAATGGCTGAACTATGTATTGGTAAAAAGATTGATGATGTTGTTCATATTACAAATACAGAAGTTGAGGCATTTTTAAGAGATGATTCAGATGAGCCTGCAGTTCCACCTCAAAAAATGCACTGTTCAGTTATGGCCTATGATGTAATTATTGAAGCAGCTGCACAATATAAAGGTATCACAAGAGATGAAATTGTTGATGCAGATATTGTTTGTGAATGTGCAAGAAAAACAAGAAAAGATATAGTTGATGCAATCAGAGAACACAAAATTACAGAAGTTGAAGAAATTGTAAAAATCACAAAAGCTGGTAGTTACTGTAAATCATGTGTAAGACCAGGTGGTCATGAAGCTATGGATGTTTATCTAGTTGATGTTCTTGCTGATACACTTGGAACATTAGAAAATGAAAGATTAACTAATGCAGCAGAAACAACACAATCAGGTACAAATAGCTTTGATAAAATGACTATTGTACAAAGAATAAAAGCAGTAGATGCTGTAATTGATGAATATATTAGACCAATGCTTGTTATGGATGGTGGAGATATGGAGATTATCGATATTAAAGAAAATCTACCTCACTACGATATCTATATTAGATACTTAGGTGCATGTGGATCATGTGCTTCAGGAACTACAGGAACACTATATGCAATTGAATCAACATTACAACAAAAAGTTGATGAAAACATTAGAGTTTTACCAGTTTAAAATACATTTTAGATACAAAAAGGGATAGTGAAAGCTATCCCTTTTTTAGTAAAATAAGTTATTAATTCTTATTTTTGTATAATCCATTCTAAATAAATTCAAGGAATCACCATGGAAAACATCATCACAACAGTTTCACCGTATATTATAAATATAATAATGGCACTACTAATATTTATAATTGGTAAATATGTAGCAAAAATAGCAACAAACATCACAAAAAAGATGTTAGCTAAATCTAACGTAAATGAAACATTGCAGGTATTTTTAGGCAATATTATATACGGCTTACTTTTAATTGTTGTAGTATTAGCTTCTTTAAATAAATTAGGTATCGAAACAACTTCGTTTGTTGCTATTTTAGGTGCAGTTGGTTTAGCTGTAGGTTTAGCATTTCAAAGTACGCTTGCAAATATTAGTGCAGGAGTTATGATTGTAATATTCAGACCATTTAGTATTGGAGACTTTATAGAAGCTGGTGGTGTTGCTGGTGTAGTAGAAGAATTAAATTTATTTAATACTGTATTTAAAACTGCAGATAATAAAGTTATTATTGTATCAAACTCTAATATTATTGGTGGAAATATTACTAATTATTCTTTAAAAGAAACAAGAAGAGTAGATTTTGTATTTGGTATCGGTTATGATGATGATTTAAAATTAGCGAAAGAAACTTTAGTAAATATTATGAGTAAAGATTCACGAATTTTACAAGACCCAGTACCTTTTGTTGCTGTTGGAGAACTAGCTGATAGTAGTGTAAACTTCACAGTTAGAGTTTGGGTAAAAAGTGCAGATTATTGGGCAGTACATTTTGATACAATTGAAAAAGTAAAATTAACATTTGATAAAAAAGGTATTAGTATTCCATATCCTCAAATGGATATTCATAATCACAAAGTAGACTAGGTAATTTATGGCAAATAAACAAATTCTTAAAAATACAAATGCAAAAATTTTAGATCAATTTAATGCTTCAATTATGTTTGATAAAGAATTATATGAACAAGATATAAAAGGAAGCATTGCGCATAGTAAAATGCTAGCTTTACAAGAAATTATTAGTATAGAAGATCAAGAGAAAATAGAATCAGGTTTATTAAGAATTAAAGATGATATAGAAAATGATAATTTTGAATGGAAAATTGAGCATGAAGATGTTCATATGGCAATTGAAAGTAAACTAACTGAATATATCGGTGATGCAGCAGGAAGACTTCATACGGCACGAAGTAGAAATGATCAAGTAGCAACAGATTTTACATTATATGTACAAGATAAAACATTAGTATTAAAAGAGAAACTAAAAACTTTAATAGAAACACTAACTAATATTGCATCAAAGCATACAGAAACATTAATTCCAGGAATGACTCATCTTCAACATGCACAACCAATTAATTTTGGATATCATCTGCTAGCATATGCAAATATGTTTAAAAGAGATTTTGAAAGATTTGAAAGTTCTTATGAAAGAAATAACTATTCTCCACTTGGAAGTGCAGCACTTGCTGGTACCCCTCATAATATAGATAGATTTAAGACTGCTGAACTTTTAGGATTTGATAGCCCAACTCTATCAGCACTTGATACCAGCAGTAATAGAGATTTTGCATTAGAAATTTTATTTAATATTTCAACTGCTGTGATGCATATAAGTCGCTTAAGTGAAGAACTAATACTTTGGTCAAGTTATGAATTTGGTTTTGTTAAAATGAGTGATGAATATGCGACAACTAGTTCTATCATGCCACAAAAAAAGAATCCTGATGTTCCTGAACTTTTACGTGGTAAAACTGGTCGTGTATATGGAAATTTAATATCATTGCTAACAGTAATGAAAGGTTTACCTTTAGCTTATAACAAAGATACACAAGAAGATAAAGAAGGTGTATTTGATAGCGTTAAAACATGTGAAATCTCATTAGATATTGTAAATGCAGTAATGGATACATTAATTATCAATGTTGATGTAATGGAAAATGCTTGTAAAATTGGACATCTTAGTGCAACAGACTTAGCTGATTATTTAGTTCAAAAGCAAAACATGCCTTTTAGAACTGCCTATTATATTACAAAGGATGTTGTAGCTATTGCAAATAAATTGCAAAAAGACATGAGTGAATTAACCATTGAAGAGATAAGATCTTCAAATGAAGAGATAAAAAATATAGATAAAGAAATTTTATCTTATTTAAATTTACGTAACTCAATGAATGCAAGAACGTCATTTGGTGGAACAAGTAGTGAGCGTACAAAAGAACAAATTGCATACTTTCAAGAATGGTTAGCATAAAAATATTGCATTATGCAATATTTTTATAAAAAATCTAAAAGAAACGATATACTTACACATAATTAAACACATTTGAGGAAATATAAATGAATGATCAACAAAAAAACGCTCTAGACCTTGCAATAAAACAAATGGATAAAGCATTTGGAAAAGGTACATTAATAAGACTAGGAGATAAACCTGTTGTCGAAATGGAAGCAATCAGTACAGGTTCATTAGGTCTAGACTTAGCATTAGGAATTGGTGGTTTACCACAAGGAAGAGTTGTAGAAATATATGGACCAGAGAGTTCAGGTAAAACAACACTTACATTACATGCTATTGCTGAATGTCAAAAAGCAGGTGGTGTTTGTGCTTTTATTGATGCGGAACATGCACTAGATACAGCATACGCTAAAAATCTAGGTGTTGATATAGATAACTTACTTGTATCTCAACCTGATTATGGAGAGCAAGCTTTAGAAATTCTAGAAACACTAGTAAGAAGTGGTGCTGTTGATTTAATTGTTGTTGATTCAGTAGCTGCACTTACTCCAAAAGTTGAGATTGATGGAGATATGGATGATATGCAAGTTGGTGTGCAAGCCAGACTAATGTCTAAAGCACTTAGAAAAATCACTGGTATTATGCATAAAATGAATACAACTGTTATTTTTATCAATCAAATCAGAATGAAAATTGGTATGACAGGATATGGTAGCCCAGAAACAACAACTGGTGGAAATGCATTAAAATTTTATAGTTCAGTTAGACTAGACATTAGAAGAATAGCTTCATTAAAGCAAGCAGAAGAAGTTATTGGGAATAGAACAAAAGTTAAAGTTGTTAAAAATAAAGTAGCCCCTCCTTTTAAAGTAGTAGAATTTGATATTATGTTTGGTTCAGGAGTAAGTAAAATGGGTGAACTTATTGATTATGGTGTAAAAATGGATATAATTGATAAAGCTGGTGCATGGTTTAGTTACAATGATGGAAAAATAGGTCAAGGTAAAGAAAACTCAAAACAATTTCTATTAGATAATCCTGAAATAGCAAATGAAATTGAAGAAAAGATTTTATTATCAATGGGTATAGAAATACCAAAAAAAGAAGAAAAGTCAAAATCAAAATAAAGAAGCGAGTCTTCTTTATTATATAGTTAAAATTTCATATTATTTATAATTAAAACTTACCTTAAGTAATCTTTCAGTATAATCCAAAACTTTTTTCGAGAATATATTATCCTTTTCGAGATTAGGTAGTATCTAAAGTAACTATTGTTACTTTTAAAAGAGAAGCGTGAACTAAGCTTTATAGTTCAAACCAAATTATATAAAGGAATAAAATGCCTACAATTAATCAATTGATTAGAAAAGAGCGAAAAAGAGTTATTGAGAAATCAAAATCTCCTGCATTAGAAAAGTGTCCACAAAGAAGAGGAGTATGTACAAGAGTATATACTACAACACCAAAGAAACCTAACTCGGCTTTAAGAAAAGTTGCAAAAGTTAGATTAACAAGTGGATTTGAAGTAATTTCATACATTGGTGGAGAAGGTCATAACCTTCAAGAGCATTCAATTGTTCTAGTTAGAGGGGGTAGAATTAAAGATTTACCTGGTGTTAAATATCACATCGTTCGTGGTGCTTTAGATACTGCTGGTGTTGCAAACAGAACTGTTGCAAGATCTAAATACGGTACTAAAAAACCAAAAAAATAACTAGAAGGATTAGATAATGAGAAGAAGAAAAGCTCCCGTAAGAGAAGTAATGGCTGATCCAATTTACAATAGTAAATTAATCACTAAGTTTATCAATGCAGTTATGCTTGATGGTAAAAAATCTATCGCGCAAAAAATCATGTATGGTGCAATTGCAAATTTAGATGCTAGAGGTGAAGATTCTGGTTTCGAACTTTTTGAAAAAGCAATCGAAAATATCAAACCACTTTTAGAAGTTAAATCTAGAAGAGTTGGTGGTGCTACTTATCAAGTACCTGTTGAAGTAAGACCAGTTAGACGTCAAACTTTAGCACTTAGATGGATTGTTGATATTTCAAGAAAAAGAAATGAAAGAACATCTGTTGAAAGATTAGCTAATGAATTATTCGAAGCTGCAAATGAAAGAGGAAATTCTTTCAAGAAAAAAGAAGATATGCATAGAATGGCTGAAGCTAATAAAGCTTTTGCTCATTACAGATGGTAATATTTTTAGTTTAATTACTATTATATTAGGTCAAAAAGGGAAGTATTTATTTACTTCCCTTTTTTTATGTTAAACTATAAACAATACATTATCTTATCTCTACTACATATAAATTAATGAGTAAATGACTTAACTATATTTAATAATTAAGCAAAAACTAGGTATAATCACAAAAATTTTGATAAATTAACTAAAGGAACATATTAGATGGCAAGAAAAACACCACTAAACAGACTTAGAAATATTGGTATTGCAGCTCATATTGATGCTGGTAAAACAACAACTACAGAAAGAATTTTATTCTATACAGGTGTTGAACATAAAATTGGTGAAGTACATGATGGTGCTGCAACTATGGACTGGATGGAACAAGAACAAGAAAGAGGTATTACTATTACTTCTGCAGCTACAACTTGTAACTGGACACACCCTAAAACTAATGAAGAATTAATGATTAATATTATTGATACTCCGGGTCACGTTGACTTTACAATTGAAGTTGAGAGATCTATGAGAGTTTTAGATGGTGCTGTTGCTGTATTCTGTTCAGTTGGTGGAGTTCAACCACAATCAGAAACTGTTTGGAGACAAGCTAACAAATATAGAGTTCCAAGAATGATTTTTGTTAATAAAATGGATAGAACTGGTGCTGACTTCTTTAATGTTGAATCACAAGTAAATGAAAGACTTAAATCTAATGCGATTCCTATTCAAATACCTATCGGTGCTGAAGAAAACTTTGCTGGTGTTGTTGATTTAGTTCAAATGAAAGCTATCGTTTGGGACCAAGATGCTGCTATGGGTTCTAATTACCATATAGAAGATATTCCAGCTAACTTACAAGAACAAGCTGAAGAATATAGAGAAAAAATGGTTGAAGCAGCTGCTGAAGCTGATGATGATTTAATGGAAAAATACCTTGAAGAAGGTGAATTATCTGAAGATGAAATCACAATGGGTCTTAAAAAGGGTTGTTTAAATATGACTATTACTCCTATGACTTGTGGAACTGCATTTAAAAATAAAGGTGTACAAACTTTACTTGATGCTGTTGCAATGTATTTACCATCTCCACTTGAAGTTGAAGATATTAAAGGTGAAACACAAGAAGGTGAACCAGTTGTAGTTGAATCAACTGACGAAGGTAAAGTTGCTGGACTTGCATTTAAAATTATGACAGATCCATTTGTTGGACAACTTACATTTACAAGAATTTATAGAGGTATCTTAAAATCAGGTACTTATGTAATGAACTCAACTAAAATGAAAAAAGAAAGAATCGGTAGACTTCTTAAAATGCACGCTATTAAAAGAGAAGAAGTATCTGAATTATATGCTGGAGAAATCGGTGCTGTTGTTGGTCTTAAAACAACAATAACTGGTGATACATTAGCTGATGCAGAAGATCCGGTTATCTTAGAAAGAATGGATTTCCCAGAACCAGTTATCTCTGTTGCTGTTGAACCTAAAACTAAAGCCGATCAAGAAAAAATGGGTATTGCTTTAGGTAAACTAGCTCAAGAAGATCCATCATTTAGAGTTGAAACTGATGAAGAATCTGGTCAAACTATTATTTCAGGAATGGGTGAGTTACACCTTGAAATTCTTGTAGATAGAATGAAAAGAGAATTTGCAGTTGATGCTGAAGTTGGTGCTCCGCAAGTTGCTTATAGAGAAACAATTAAAAATGCTGTTAATCAAGAGTATAAATATGCTAAACAATCTGGTGGTAAAGGTCAATATGGTCATGTTTACTTAAAAATTGAGCCTATGACTGCTGAAGAAACAAATGAAGAAGGTTTTGAATTTGTTAATGAAGTTAAAGGTGGAGCAATTCCTAAAGAATATATTCCTGCAGTTGAAAAAGGTTGTAGAGAAACTATGCTTGGTGGGGTTTTAGCTGGTTATCCTCTAGTTGATATTAGAGTTACTTGTTATGATGGTTCTTACCATGATGTAGATTCATCTGAAATGGCATTTAAACTTGCTGCTTCTATGGGATTTAAAGCTGGTTGTAAACAAGGTGAAGCTCAAGCGATTATCTTAGAACCAATGATGAGAGTTGAAATTGAAACACCAGAAGATTATATGGGTGATGTTATTGGAGATTGTAACAAAAGAAGAGGGTTAGTTCAATCTATGGATGATAGAGCTGGTGTTAAACTTGTTGTTGCTTTAGTACCTTTATCTGAAATGTTCGGTTACTCTACAGACTTAAGATCTATGTCTCAAGGACGAGCAACGTATTCTATGATTTTTGATCAATATATGGAAGTTCCTAAAAATGTTGCTGAAGAAATTATGAAAAAGAGAAATGGTTAGTATTTAGTTTTTCTTAAATTTTAAAAGCTCTACTTCGGTAGGGCTTTTTTTATATACAAATTTTATCTTTTTCTATAACTTAATGCTTCAATAACATGAGAAGTATCTATCATCTCTTTTGAATCTAAATCGGCAATAGTTCGAGACACTTTTAAAATTTTATTTATAGCACGAAAAGATAAAACAAATTTTGAAATAGAAATGTCTAAAATATTTTGAGCTTCTTTTGTTAAAATACAATATTTTTTTATATCTATATCACTTAGTTTTCCGTTGAGTTCACTTTGACCTCGAAGCTTTTGTAATTTAAAAGCTTCAATAACTTTTTTATGTAACTGCTCGGATGTAACGTCACCTATATCATCTTTCGTCACTTCATTCATAGTTACATATAAATCAATTCTATCTAAAAAAGGATCTGAAATCTTATTCTTATATCTTTGAATTTCTATAGTATTGCACCTACACTCTTTTGATTGTGCCAATAAGTTACCACATGGACAAGGATTCATCGCACAAACAAAAAGAAATTTTGTAGGATACTTTACCTTACTATTTACACGGGAAATAGATATCTCATTATCTTCTAAAGGTTCTCTCATCGCTTCTAAAACTGTTTTAGCATAATGTGGTAACTCATCGAAAAATAATATCCCATGATTTGACAAGGCAACCTCTCCTATTTGTGTACCTCCTACAATTGAAGCTTTAGTAGAACTATGATGTGGGGAGATAAATGTTCTTTGTGGCATAAAATTAGGTTGTTTTGATTGAAGAGATTCCATTTTTGCGATATCCAAAATCTCTTCTAGACTCATAGGAGATGATATCTCTTTTATTCTTTTGGCTATCATACTTTTCCCACACCCCGGACTTCCTTCAAATATAATATTATGATTTCCTGCTGCACTTATAAGTGCAGATTTTTTTGCTAAGACTTGCCCTTTGACCTCTTTAAAATTATTTAAATATTGTTGTGTAAAATAAAATTTCTCTCCATTTATATTTAAATTCTCATAGTTAAATATTTTATTTTCTACTTTATATAAACTTTTATCTATCTTATTAAAAAATTCAATAGCCTCATTTAAGTTTTCAACAGCATAAATATTAATGTTTGGAATAGTTGCAACTTTAGAGATTGACTCTTTTGGTATAAGTACATTTTTTATTAAGCCTTGACGAACTAAAGACAATATCAAAACAAAAATTGACTTTGTATCTTTTAAATTTCCATCTAAACCTAATTCTCCAAAAACATAAAAATCTTTTAATTCAACTTTAGTTTCTTGTAGTGCAATAAGTAGTGCAATGGATAGATCTACTTGGCTACCTTTTTTTGCTATTTCTGATGGTGATAAATTAATTGTTATTCTTTTTGGTGGAAATTTAAAGTCATTAGTAAGTAAGGCAGATTTAATTCTATCTTTTGATTCAAGTATAGCAGCATTTGCCATACCTCCAATACTAAAATTAGGGAGTCCCTTCGTAAATGTAGATTCTACATCAATGCTTACAGCATCAATTCCTTCTAATGAAGCACACTTGATTGATTTCATAATAAATCCTTTTATAGTTATAAAAAGATACTACAATAAAAAAATCTAATATATTATTTTAATTGCATTATGCAATATTATAACATTACCTCAATCCTGGTCCCAACATTTTCTTTAGATGTAATTTCCATACTACCTTGGTGTAAGGAAATACTATTTTTTACTATACTTAATCCCAAACCAAATCCTTTAATTTTTTTGTTTCTTGATTCATCAACTCGATAAAATCTATCTTGAACTTTTTTAAGATCTTCTTTTGCAATACCTATTCCTTCATCTTCTATTATAAAATGAATTTTTTCTTTTTTACATAAATATATATTTATATTTGTGTTATTTAAAGAATATTTAATTGCATTATCAATCAAATTTGAAAAAACAGAAGTGATTAATATCGTGTTAGCAGACATGCTAATAGACTCAAATTCTTTAATATTTAATGTAATACATCTAGCTTTTAATTGTGAATTAAACTTCTCAACTACAGTTAAAAGTAAAGAATCAATATTCACTTCACGAAAAGTATTTTTAATATTATCTTGATTATATTTTGTTAAAAGTAGTAAATTATCTACTATTGACTGTATTTGATCAGATTCAGAGGAGACAACTTTTAGTGTTTTTTCATAATAAGCAACATCTCGTTTTTTATTGAGTGCGAGTTCTATTTCTCCTTTTATTACAGTCAGCGGGGTCTTTAATTCATGAGATACATCGCTATTAAACTGTTCCAGTAGTTGAACCCCATTCTTTAACCTCTTTATCATTAAATTAAAAGAATCAACTAAATCTTTTATCTCATCATCATATTTAGGAGGGGGTATTTCAGTCGAAAAGTCTGTTACATATATTTGATTTGCGGTAGTGGTTATCTTATTAATAGATTGCAAAATTTTATCGGTTACTTTACTTACCATAAACATAAGTAATAAAAAAAGTATTGGTTCTAAAATAAATAAAATATCTTTTATCTCTTTTAATTTAATAGCAATTTTACTGTTTAAATCTTTTTCATAAAAAAGTATCGCTCCTTTAAATGGCTTAGTTATTCTAAGTATATATAAACCATCTAAATTCTTATTTTTAGAAAAAATAAAAAATGATTTTTTATCATCAATAAATCTTACAAGTGACCGAAATTGCGTCTTACCTTTTTTATGAATAATTTTGCCCTCTTTAACGATCGCCATATCAAAAGACTCAACTTCATCATTTTTAAAAAAATTTTTTTCATTATTATTTAATAAAATTTTATTATTAATAGAAACAGCTTTATGGTATAAATTATTCTGAATACTTAACTTTGTATTTTGCTCTAAAATATAATAAAGAGCAGAGTTAAATAAAACCAAAATCAATATTGTGATTCCTCCAAAATAAAATAGTATTTTTGTTTTGATACTCCTAAATCTAAATAGCAATCTTATATCCTAACCCTCTAGCACTTTTTATAAATTCTTTACCTAGTTTTTTACGAAGATTATAAACTGTAACTTGAATTACATTACTATTAATATACTCTTCATTACTCCACAATTGATCTTCAATAATTGAATTAGAGACTAATTGATTTTTATGTTTGATTAAAAAAAGCAATAGTTCAAACTCTTTTTGGGTAAGAATTAACTCTTGTTCATTTTTCTTAACAATTTTTAAATCAATATCAATTTCTACATCATGCAGTTTAAATTTATTTGTCGAACTAGATAGAGATCTGCGATAAAGCGCATTTACTCTAGCCAATAACTCTTTAAAACTAAAAGGTTTCCCTACATAATCATCCGCACCTTGAGTAAGACCTTCTACTTTATCATCAATATTTCCTTTTGCGGTAAGCATAATGATTGGAGTTTTTATCCCATTATCTCGTATATTTTTTAGAATTTCAATTCCTGTTTTATTTGGTAACATCCAGTCTAGAAGTATTACATCATAACTATTTGTTAATGCTAAATAATCACCCTCATCACCATCTAAACTTGTATCAATAATATAATTTTCCTCTTCAAATCCACGTTTTAATACGGATAATATATTTTCATCATCTTCAACAATTAACATTTTCATTGTAATATTCCTATATAATTTCTATTTCTAATTCTAATTCTATATTAAACTTTTCATATACTTTTTGTTTTGCAAGGTTTATTAGACTCATTGCTTCATCAAATGTCCCATCTCCTAAGTTTATTAGAAAGTTGGCATGCTCTTCACTAAAAGACATATTTCCAACTTGATATCCTTTTAAACCAACATTTTCTATTAAATACCCAGCGCTAAATTCTTTTGGATTTTTAAAACAACTTCCTGCACTTGGCATATTGGGTTGATTATCTCTCATTTGGTTAAAAAGTTTTTGCTGATCTTTATCATAGCCTTTTTCTATTTCAAATGTCATTTCAAAAACTATACCATTAATTTCTGTGTGTCTGTATGAGTGAGGAATATCTTTTTTTAAAAACTCTCCATCTTGCGTTTTAATAGAATACAAATAATTAAAAATTTCCCATTGCTTTAATCCTGCATTCATTTTAATGAGACCACCCATATTACCAGGTAATTTAGCTAGTAATTCAAAATGTGCTATATCATTCTTCCTACAATAAGTTAACAGTTTTCCACTTGTTGTAGCGGCACCCACAATAAGTAAACCATCTTTCTCTTCAATATAATTGAAAGTATCCCCTAAAATTGCTAAAGGGGAAGGTGTGTTAGAGATTAAAGAGTTATTTCCTCTTCCTAGAATCTTATAATTAGAATATTCTCCAATTTCATCTATTATCTTTACTTCGTATTCACCACCAATATGAATTGATGTGTATTTTTTAAAATCTATTCTTTTCTTCATTAGTGATTATATCATCATTTTAATAATAAAAATTATATTACACCAAAATGAATTAAAGATGAAAATATATTCTATTTACTTATCCGATATATCTATATTTATTCCAATTGATAAAAGTTCTTGTTGTCTAACTCTTAAATAGTCTAAAAAGGACTTATATGTTTTATACTCTTTTTTACTAACAAATCTAAATAGTTCTTTAAAGTGAAAACTATATAAAAGTGCGTCTATTCTAGCTTGTTCTTTTTTATTATTAAATAATAATATTCCAGGTCTATAGTCTAAAACTAAATTTTCTGCCCATTTTTTGGATGTTGTCATTTCTCCAGTTGGAGTGATTATTTTATTTTCTGAACTAGCATCAAGTCTTACTACAGTAAATCTTTTCATCTCATCCAATACATCTTTATTTTTTAATGTATTATTATGTAGATAGTCACACTGAGTACAACTACCATCTTCAAATATAACTGCTAATGGTCCATCTATTTTTGACAAATCATTTATACTTTTAAACATTTTATTTTTTTTAAGTGTATAAAATGTCTTATTTTTTACTTTTTCAATATACTGTGTCAATTCCATATTTTGATACTCTTTATTTTTTACGAAATCTAAAATATATTTAAAATTTTCACTAGACCTATATCCATTTATTCTTACTACAACTTCATTTGCTTGATTAAAAAAAAGTATTGTAGGTGTATACTGTACATTTAAATGTTTTGAATATTCCTTTTCTGTTAATGTTAAATCTTCATTTACTGCAATCTCTTTACTTCCTTTTATATCAATACCGATTACATCAAAATTTTCTTCTATATATGGCTGTAGTTTTGAACCTTCTACAAAATTACTATTTAACATTTTGGTACAGTATGGACAAAATTTTAATGTCATAAATAACATAACATGCTTATTTTCCTCTTTTGCTTCTTCTACATCTTCGCTCATATCCATAAAACTCTCTTTAAACCACTCAGGCATATCATGAGCAGAACCACCTGTAAATTTACCTTGTGATGCGTCTAAAGTTGTACATAATAATGATATTATAAATAGAAAATTAAATATTTTTAAACTATTTTTTTGCATACTTTCTCCTTTTTATTGTTGACTAATATTGTTGTGATAGTATATAGTATTTGAGTTTAAAGAGAATAAAAAAGTAGAGTAAAAGAATAGAGTATTAAGAATTTCTCAATTCTTCATACTCACTAGGAATAAGATAGTTTTGTGATTTTATTAGTTCATCATAAAATCCATGTTCATAACCTAAACTATAAAGCTTATCTAATGCTTTATATTGAAGTTCACTTAATTCTATAGAATCATCATTTGCATAAAGACCAAGATATGTTTGTAAAGTATCATGATCAACTCGTATAAGGTCACGTTCTAGTAACATATCAGATAATAATAGTTTATTATCGGTTGCTACTTTAACAGCTTTTATAAGTGTATTTTCATAATCAATAGCTTTGTTTAAAGGTATGCTTCTTCGTAAACACATACCACCTAATGGCAATGGTAAATCTTTACCCGCAAGTTCTTGCCAAATATCCCATAATTCAATTTCAACTTCAAGTTTATCATTATAAGTTAAAATAGATTCGTGTATTAAAACACCGGCATCCACAACACCATCAATTACCGCTTGTTCAATTTCAAGAAAATTCATATACGTAATTCTTGCATTTGGGTATTTTATTTTAAAAAGTAAGGCATTTGTGGTATATTGTCCACTCAAAGCTACTTTAAAATTTCTTTTTAGCTTAGTGCCTTTTTGTTTTACAATTTTAGGACCATAACCATCACCAAAACTAACAGCAGTCTTTAATAAAGCAAAATCTTTTTTTACAAAAGGATACAATGCAAAACTAATTGCACAAATATCATATTCACCTCGTAGTGTCGCTTGATTTAATGTTTCTATATCTAAAGCAAGATTATCAAACTCTGTATCTTTTAATGTAACCCAACCAAACTTAATTGCATAGTACATAAAGATATCATCTGCATCTGGAGAGTGTGCTACTAAAATTTTATTCAATGTATTTCCTTACTTCTTTTACTAACTATAATTTACTTAAATCTTCTAAAGTACTTATATTTGCAGCTAATTTATTATTAACTTCTAAGAACTCCAACTCCGGTACAGAATCAGCTACTACTCCAGCACCTGATTGAAAAACTACTAAATCATCTTTTATAAGTGTAGTTCGAATAGTTATTGCACTATCCATATTTCCATCAAAACCAAAATATGCAATACTTCCACTGTAAAAACTTCTTTTTAAATTCTCAAAATCAGCAATAAGTTCCATAGCACGTATTTTGGGAGCACCTGTCATAGTTCCTGCTGTAAATGTAGCGGCAAACAAATCAAACATATCGTATTTTTCATCTAAATTTGCCTCGACATCAGAAACCATATGCATTACATGAGAATATCTCTCAACTCTCATTTTATCCGTTACTTCTACAGTTCCTGTTTTAGCTACTCTTCCTACATCATTACGACCTAAATCAATAAGCATAACATGTTCGGCAACCTCTTTAGGGTCATTTAACATTTCATGTTCCATCTCTAAATCTTTAGATATAGTTTTTCCTCTTTTACGTGTTCCAGCAATTGGGCGTAGAAGAATACGATTGTCAGTAAGCCTTACCATCACTTCTGGACTACTACCAGCGATACAAAAATCTTCATATTCTAATAAAAATAAATAAGGACTTGGATTTTTACTACGTAGTAATCTGTAAAAACTTAAATTATCTATTTTTGCTTTTGCTGTATATCTATTTGTCATAAGTATCTGAAATACATCACCACTACGAATCATCTCTTTTGATTTTGCTATCATCTTAAAAAACTCTTCTTTAGTATGGGCAAAACTACCCTCTTCTAAAATAGTTGCTTTTTCTAGTGGAGTATGAATAAATGGTTCATTTAGAGACTTTTCAATTCTTTCTAAACTTGATGAATATTCATCCAGAGAAGTTACCATAGTTAATTGTGATGTTTTATGAGAATATACCAAAACAATTTTAGGACGAATCAAATCACAATCAGCAATATCTAACTCATCAGGTAAATTATTCATAGCCTTTTCTAAAGTTGGTTCAAAAGTAGCAACCATATCATAACCCATGTTTCCAATAAAACCATCGATTAATCCAATACCTAATTCATCACCTTTTTCTTTATAAAAACTTTTATCAAGTTTTGAATAATATTCTTTCAAAAAAACAAATGGATTTTTATCTATTTCTTGAGTATTTCCCAGTTCATTTTTATAATAACTTTTAGAATTTTTATGCCATACTCTTTCTCTTGCACCTATAAATATATAAGAAAAATTTCCATCTGTACTATTATTAACTGATGATTCAAAAAGAAAAGTTATCTCTTTATCAAAAATTTTTTTTACTTTTTGATAAATAGAAACTGGTGTAAACTGATCAAGAAATATCGTTTTATTATAAAAATTCATCTATTATTCTTCTTAAAACTTTAATACATAAGCATTGGGATTATTAAAATCAGATTTTATTTTATTTAATTTACCAAGTGCATTTGATCTTGTTTTATAAGAACCAATTAAAACCTTATTATAAAGTTTACCTTTAATAACTAATTGATATACAGTATATGAATATCCTTTTTTAGTAATATCTTTTAATAAATTTTTATTTGGCGCTTTAGTAAATGCACCAATTTGAACAAAGTATCCAGACAAAGAATTTACATTTTTTGTAAAATTCTTTTCTTTTGCAGGTGGTAACACAATTGTTCTTTTAGGTATAGTAGATTTTGTTATTTTTTTAGGCTCTTCTTTTACCACTTTTTTAACTATTTTTGGAGATACAATCGGTTCTACATCTTTTTTATATATTACTTTTTGAACAGTCTTATCTAATTCAAATAAATCTCTTTTCTCTTTTACTTGTGTCTTTGGAGTATTCAATACTAAAGGAACATTATCTATTTTTTGCTCAGGGATAAGTATCTCATTCATCTCTTTTTTTTGCTGTTGTGCAATCTTATTTGACTCTTCTAATGCAATTTTTCTATCAATTACTTTTTGATATTCTTCATTTGAGTCAATTTTATTTAAGATATCTTCTTTAACTACTTCTGTCTTTGCATTATTTATATCTTCTAACTTATCCTCAGTATCTCCATTAGAAATCAATCGAATAACTAATATTGTAATAATAAATAATAAAATAAGTCCAATACCTAATATCAAATATTTTTTCTTATTCTCATCAGATGTCGAACTATTTAATACTATATCTTCTACGTTATTATTTAAATTTTCTTTTGGAGAATCACTTCCAATAGACAAGTCTACAAAAGCTGATTCTTTTTCATTTTCTTGGGCATCCATATCTGTATAATTCTGTTCTCGTTGTACAGATGCTCTTTTTAGTTCTTCCAGCTTTTGTTGTTCTTGAGTTAATCGTTCTTTATCTTGTTCAATTCCAACATTTCTAAGGAACTCTTTTCCATCTACTTTCATGATTCTCTCCTCTATTTAAAATCTATTATTAATAAGTTGATTTTGTATAAATTACAAATTTTTGAGCTAATTGTGCTAACTCATTTTTAACTGTCGCTTGTAAATCAGTGTTATTAATATCATCTAAAACATCAGCAATTTTATTTCCGATAATTTCAAATTCTGATTCTTCCATCCCTCTAGCAGTCAAGGCTGGAGAACCAATTCTAATACCAGAAGTAACAAAAGGACTTCTAGTTTCACCAGGAACTGTATTTTTATTTACAGTAATCCCAGCATTACCTAGCGCTGCATCAGCATCTTTCCCTGAAAAATCTTTATTTAAAAATGACACTAATACTAAGTGATTATCTGTACCATCAGACACTAAATCATATCCTCTTTTCATAAGAACATCTCCAAGTACTTTTGCATTTGCTTTTACTTGTTTCGCATATACATTCCATGCTGGATCTAAAATTTCTTTAAATGCAACAGCTTTAGCAGCAATTACATGTACAAGTGGTCCACCTTGGATACCTGGGAATATAGCAGAATTTATTTTTTTAGCAATATCTTCATCATTACACATAATCATACCACCTCTTGGTCCTCTTAGTGTTTTATGAGTTGTTGTTGTAACTACATCAGCATAAGGGAATGGAGACATGTGCTCACCAGCAGCAACTAAACCAGCAATATGAGCAATATCTGCAAATAAAATAGCACCAACTGCATCAGCAATTTCTCTAAATTTTGCAAAGTCTATTTCTCTAGCATATGCAGAAGCACCACAAACAATTATTTTAGGTTGTACAATTTTAGCTATATCCATTACTCTATCATAGTTAATTCTTCCATCTAACTCTACTCCATAATAAAATGCTGAGTAATTTTTACCAGAAAATGATGGTTTAGAACCATGAGTAAGATGTCCTCCGTGAGATAAATCCATACCTAAAATTTTATCTCCAGCTTTAATAAGTGCTGCGTATACAGCACCATTTGCCTGAGAACCTGAATGAGGTTGAACATTTGCATAATTACATCCAAAAATTTCACACGCTCTATCAATCGCTAGTTGTTCAACTTGATCAGCAAATTCACATCCACCATAATATCTTTTATAAGGATAACCTTCTGCATATTTATTTGTAAATACTGAACCCATAGCTTCCATAACTGCTGGAGATGTAAAATTTTCAGATGCTATCATCTCTAAATGATCAGTTTGTCTCTCTAACTCATTTTCAATCATTCCAAATACTTCTGCATCTGCTGTAGCTAAATTATCTTTTTTTATAAAATTACTCATATATTTTCCTTCTTTTTTATTTAATTATTATTTTGTTTCTTCATTTTCTGCATGTAAATCAATTTCTTCATGAATTGGTTTCATTGCTGGGAATAATAGTACATCTCTAATACTGTGTTGATTTGTTAACATCATTACAAGTCTGTCAATACCAATACCTTGACCTGCAGTTGGAGCCATACCATATGATAATGCATTTACAAAATCTGCATCCATTTCATGTGCTTCATCATCACCTGAATCTTTAGCATCCATTTGTCCTTCAAATCTTTTTAATTGATCTAATGGGTCATTTAACTCAGAGAATGCATTTGCTATCTCTTTACCACCAATAAATAGTTCAAATCTATCTGTTAAGTGTGGTTGCTGATCATTTCTTCTTGCTAATGGAGAAATTTCTACTGGATACTCTGTAATAAATGTTGGATTAATTAATTTTTCTTCAACATATTCATCAAACAGTTCACCTTGTAGTTGCCCTATATTCATCGATGGATTAACATCAATATGATTTTCTTTACAAAATGCTAAAATTTTATCTTTATCTGTTGTAATATCAGCAGGTACTCCACCAATTTCAGTTAACGAAGTAATTAAAGGAATTTCAGAAAAATTATTAAAATCTATTTCTAAATCACCATAAGGTAAAACTGTAGGTAAATTTAAATGTTCAAAAAGATATTCAAAATATTCTTTAGTAATAATAATTAAATCTTTGTATGTTTTATAAGCCCAGTAAAATTCAATCGATGTAAATTCTGGATTATGTGTAGCATCCATACCTTCATTTCTAAAACATCTATTGATTTCAAATACAGCTTCAAAACCACCAACAATTAATCTTTTTAAATACAATTCTGGTGCTATTCTTAAAAATCTGTCAACACCTAGTGCGTTATGGTGAGTAATAAAAGGTTTTGCATTTGCTCCACCTGCAATAGGATGCATCATAGGTGTTTCTACTTCTAAGAAACCTTTATCTTCAAAAAATCTTCTTGTAAGTGAAATTACTTTTGATCTAATATGAAATGTTTTTTTCACTTCACTGTTCATAATTAAATCTAAATATCTTTGTCTGTATCTTAATTCTTTATCTTGAATACCATGATATTTTTCTGGTAATGGAGAGATAGCTTTTGTTAAAATAGAGAGTGATGAAACATGTAATGATAATTCACCTTTACCTGTAACAAACGGATAACCTGTTACTTCAATAATATCACCAACTTCAACCATCTTTTTAAATACAGTATTGTAAAAACCTTCAGGAAGATTATCTCTACTTACATAGATTTGTAAAAGACCACTTTCATCTTCTATTTTAAGAAAACTTGCTTTTCCCATAAGTCTAAAAAATTTAATTCTTCCAGCTACTGTATAAACTCTATTTTCATCTCTTTTATCTTCTTTTGATTCAATATCACTATTAACATTATTAAATTTTTCTATTGTTGTATTTCTTTTTGATTCATTTGAATATGGATTAAATCCAGCTTCTCTTAAATCATCTGCTTTTTGTATTCGTTGTTGTATATATTTATTTTCAAACAATTGTATGTATCCTTATTATAGTATTTATTTTTTTGTAGATTGGCATTCAGAACATAGTCCAAATATTTGCATTGTATGGTCTGTTATTTTAAAGCCATTTTGAGAAGCTATCTCTTCTTGCTTTTTCTCTATTGTATCGTCTAAAAATTCTACAATCTTTCCACATCCAGTACAGATAATATGATCATGATGTTCTTCATTATTACCTTCATATTTTTTCCCATCCTTACCAAAAGAGATAGAAGAGATTAGATTTACTTCTTCTAAAAAATTTAGTGTTCTATAAATCGTTGCAATACCTATTTTTTGGTCAGGGTATTTTACTTTTACTATCGATAATACTTCTTCTGCATTCAAATGATCATCGATGTTTAAAAGTATTTGCAAAATAATTGCTCTTTGTTCAGTATATTTCATACCTTTTGTTTTTAGTACAGCTTTTAAATCATCTAAAACAGTTTCATTATTTTTCACTATTTGATCCTTCTAATTCATTTTTTAAATCAATTGCTTTTTTATTTATCTCTTCTTTTGCTATTTTTTCAATATTTTCTTTTGTTACATCAACTACTACATCGAATTTTTCTGTAACCTCTGATTGAATTCCACTAGTATCTAGCTTGATAATATAACTTCCTGTTTGTTGTAAAAGAGGAAATACCACACTTGTTTCAAGTTTTGGCTGTATATTATCATTAATCATTTTTACTTGAGAGACAGCATAAGATATGATAGAAAATAGTAGAAATATTTTACCTGCACCAAATATAAAACCTAATATTCTATCTACAATGCCTAATCCACTCATCTTCAAAATTTTTGAGAAAAAACTACCTACAATGTATGCAATAATCCAAAAAACCACCAAGGAAGCAACAAATCCTGCAAGCAAAATGGTATTGTCATTTTGCATAGGGATGATACTATTAACAATTTCTCCTGCATCCTTTGAGAGTCTTGAGGCTACAAAAACCCCTCCAACAATTCCAATTAAGGCAAAAAATTCTTTTGTAAACCCTCTAAATAAGCCTTTAAGACCTAAGATTGTTATCAACGCTACGACTATTAAATCAAAAATATTAATATTTTCCACAATTACCTACTATTTTTTAATATCTGTTATATACGCTATTGTATCTTTTTTTTGGTATGAATTATCTAAAGTAAATCATTTAAAGTAATTTTTCTGTTTTAATGCACTCACTATCTCAAATTATTCTACTAAATGTATAACCAAATTAACAGTTCTTAATCTAATAATAAAATATTTGTATTAATCTATTCATAAAAATATAATTTATATATTTAATTTGGTAGAATACTTACATGATAACAAGACATAAAACAAAAAAAATATATGTAGGTGACGTTGCTATTGGTGGAGATGCACCAATAGCTGTACAATCTATGACTTACAGTAATACTCATGATGTTAAAGCAACAGTAGAACAAATTAATCGTCTGCACTTTGCTGGAGCTGATATTGTCCGAGTTGCTGTTCCTCATATGGAAGATGCACTTGCATTAAAACAAATTAAAGAGCAAACTAGTTTACCAATAGTTGCAGATATTCATTTTCACTATAAGCTTGCACTTGAAGCTGCTAAATGGGTTGACTGTATACGATTTAATCCAGGTAATATAAATGATAAAAATAAAATTAAAGAGATTGTTAAAGCTTGTAAAGAAAGAAATTTACCTACACGTATAGGTGTGAATTGTGGTAGCTTAGAATCTCAATTTGAAGATAAGTATGGTCAAACAGCAAAAGGGATGGTTGAATCTGCAATGTACAATATAAAGTATCTTGAAGATTTAGACTTTACTGATATAAAAATCTCGTTAAAAGCAAGCGATGTGCAAAGAACAGTTGAGGCATATCGATTGCTGAGACCTAAAAATGACTATCCATTTCATTTAGGAGTGACAGAAGCTGGAACACAATTTCATAGTACTATTAAATCTTCAATTGCATTAGGAAGTTTACTTCTTGATGGTATAGGTGACACTATGCGTATCTCTATGACCGGTGAATTAGAAAAAGAGATTGAAGTGGGTCGTGCTATTTTAAAAGATGCAGGTATCATCAAAGAAGGACTTAACATCATATCTTGCCCTACTTGTGGTCGAATTGAAGCAGATCTAGTTACTGCTGTAGCTGAAGTTGAACGTGCTACCGCACATATTAAAACACCGTTAAATGTTTCTGTAATGGGATGTGTCGTAAATGCAATCGGGGAGGCTAAAAGTGCTGATGTAGCAATAGCTTATGGAAAAGGAAGTGGTCTTATCATCAAAAAAGGTGAAATTATTGAAAAACTACCTACCGACAAGCTTTTAGGAAGATTTCTAGAAGAGGTTGAAAAAGAAGCTGAGTTACAAAAAGATTAATACTTTTTGTAATTCATTATACTAAAAACTCTCCCAATCATTATTATTCTTATTTGTTTTAGTTTCTATTATTTCATTTATAGTACTAGGCTTTTTTGTATTTGTTAAATTTTCTTTAATCAGACCTTCTCTTTGTCTTCTTTCTTTACCTTCATATTTTAAATCTAATACTCTTTTTCGTTTAACTTGATCTTTACCTACAAATTCTTTCTTATTTGCATCAGATACAACAAGTTTAGATATAGTATCTGTTTGAACAGCAACATCATGTGTTTGACTAGCTATCATTGCATTTTCTTGTGTTTGTCTATCAAGAGAATTTACAGCATCGTTTATTTGTTCAATTCCTAAGAGTTGTTCTTTACTTGCTCCTTCAATATCTTTAATCAATTCTATTGTATTAAAAATATCACTATTCAGACCACTATAACCATTTATCATTTTATCTGCTATTTCTTTACCATGATTTGCTTTCTTAGTTGCATTTTCGACAAGTGTTTTAATCTCATTTGCAGCTTCTGCTGATCTTGAAGCTAGGTTTCGAACCTCTTGTGCAACAACCGCGAATCCTTTTCCAGCCTCTCCTGCAGTTGCAGCTTCAACTGCAGCATTTAGTGAAAGAATATTTGTCTGGAATGCTATTTGATCGATTACTGTGATTGCTTCATTAATTGCAGTTACTTCTGTGTTAATCTCATCCATAGAATTAGTCGTTTGAGTTGCCAAAGTTTCTCCATCCTTTACAGAAATTGTTAAAGACTCTGCTACTCCAGACATAGTTATTATTTTTTCAGTATTAGAAGCGATATTTGTTGTGATTTCTTCCAATGCAGCTGCAGTTTGTTCTAAGGCAACAGCTGCTTCATTTGAATTTCTATTTAACTTATCTACATTATGTAAGAGCACATCACTTGTTTCATCTAAAATTATACCATTGGTTTTTGTATCAACAAGCATTACAGTAATAGCATCACTAAGAGTATTTACTCCATTAGCCAAAGATAATAAATGTTCTTTTACATCTCCCGTTTTAACTTTATTTAGATAATTACTATTTGAATATTGTTCAAGTATACTTAAAACAGAATCAATATTTATTTCTATTGTACTACCCATTTTATTTAACAATTCTGTTAGTTCTTGTAATGCAGGATTGTTAGTCTTTGATGTAACTCTTTGACATAAGTCACCTTGCTCAAATTCGCTTAGAACTGCAATTGTATCATCTATAACACCTCTATCAATTTCAATGTTTTGTTTCGTTTGGATAATATTTTCATTTATTGCCTTTGACATTATTCCAAATTCATCAGTGTTCTTGTCATTTAATAATTTTACATCAGGTTTAACTCTATTAAGATAATCAAAAAAACCTACTAAACCTTCTTGAAAATTGTTAATATTCTCACGAATATTTTTAACTAATCCAACACCCAAGATAATTGCAATTATTAATACAATTAAGGAAACTATTTCAATAGTTCTTAATGCTATATTTTCATCATATTCTGCTTGATAAATTGATTGTTCTAATAGGTCAGACATTTTAAGCTGTAACTCTACAACGTGTTTATCCATACTTCTAAGTTCTTTATGTAAAAGTTCTTTTTCATGTGCAAAATTTTCTGATTTACCTATAGATAAATCATATTCAAACTCTTTTAATGTATCTGCAAATTGATACTGTTCCATTTCTAATCTTTTACACGCATCTAAAAATAATTGGTATTTTTCTTTGATGTCACTTTTTGAAGCATGGAGGATAGCTTTTTCGGCTAAAACTTCACATCTTTTTATTTTATCTTCTGTATCTTGTTTTAATAATTCTATCTCTTTTTCTATATTTTTAAACTCTTCACTATTAACATCAGAAGAAGAGATTATGAGTTCATTTGTCATTATCTCTTCTCTTAAAATGTCTTTTTCAAGCTCAGTGATAACTTTCATCAATGGTATTTGGTAACCTGCGATCTCTTCTATCTCTGAACCAACCTTAGTAAATCCTATGTATGAAGAACCTGATATAATAAAAATACCAGTAATTAAAAAAGTAATTACTCCCAGTATTTTATTGATTAATTTGACATTATTAAACATGCTTAAACCTTAAAAATTTTTATATTACAAAATACAAAAAAAAAGGGATACTTAAGATTCATATTTATAATTAATACTTATTATTAAGGAAATTATAATCAAGTAGAACTTAGCTTATTCTTGTTATTGATAATAGTTATTATAATTAATTTATTGTTAATTTTTACCTTTTTTAAAAACTTGACCACTCATCATTATCAGTTATTAAATTAGATGATTGTTCTATATTACTTTTTGATATTTTAGTATCAAGGGATTGTTTCTTTTGTATTCTTTGATTTACTGAAGTATCCATACTAAGTTCTTTAGCTTTTACGTTAGATTTGCCTATGAATTCTTTAGCATTTGCATTTGATACTATTAGTTTAGCTATTGAATCAGTTTGAGTTGCTATATCATTTGTTTGACTTGCTATCATAGCATTTTGCTGCGTTTGTTGGTCTAAACTATTAACAGCATCATTAATCTGTTCAATACCTGAACGTTGCTCTTTACTAGCATTTTCTACGTCTTTTATTAATTCCGTAGTCTTTGAGATATTATTATTAAGACCATTGTAACCTTCAATCATTTTATCAGAAATTATTTTCCCTTCATTAGCTTTAGTTGTTGCATTTTGTACCAGTATTTTAATCTCATTTGCAGCTTCAGCCGATCTTGAAGCAAGGTTTCGAACCTCCTGAGCAACAACAGCAAATCCTTTTCCAGCTTCGCCAGCAGTTGCAGCTTCAACGGCGGCATTTAAGCTTAATATATTTGTTTGGAAAGCAATCTGATCTATTACTGTAATCGAATCACTTATTGCATTTACTTTTTCATCTATATCATTCATTGCAGTTGTTGTTTGGGTTGCTAAATCTTCACCATCATTTGCTGATTCTGATAAAGAACTTGCAAATCCAGACATTTTAATCACATTTTCAGTATTTGAAGATATATTACTTGTCATCTCTTCCAATGCAGCTGCAGTCTGCTCTAATGCAGCAGCTGATTCATTTGAATTCTTATTTAATATATCAACATTATGTAGTAAAATATCACTTCCCTCATCAAGAGTTAATCCATTTCTTTTATTTTCTACTAAAATTTGGGTAATAGAACCACCTAAATTATTTACTCCGTTTGCTAATTTTAATAAATGTTCTTTAATTCCAACAGTTTCAACTTTATTCATATAGTTACTATTAGAATACTCCTCTAATATATTTAATACATTATCTATATTCATTTCCATTGTTGAACCCATTTGATTTAATAAAGAAGTTAATTCTTTTAAAGCAGGATTAGATGTATTAGAATCAACTCTTTGACATAAATCACCTTGTTCAAATTCATTTAAAATATTAATTGTATCATCTATTACTTTTCTATCTTCTTCTATTGATGTTTTTGTTTTTATAATATTTTGGTTTACTATTTTTGCCATCATACCTATTTCATCTCTCGTACTTTCATCGAGCATAGAAACTTCATTTTTTTCCCGATTGAGGTATTGGAAAAAGCTCAATAACCCTTCTTCAAATTTATTCATAGGGTTGCTAATATATTTTGAAGAAATAAAAGAAACAATAAAAATGATTACAATAGCAAGAAGTAAAGCTATTCCTATAATTTCAAGCATAATAAGATTAACTTCTTCATCTTCACTTTTTTTCATTTTCAAAATATTATTTTCTATATCATCTACATATGCTCCTGTTCCTATAATCCATCCCCATTCTTTAATTAATGAAACATTAGAAATTTTACTTGCAGTAACATTTGAAGAAGGAGTAGTAAAAGAATAATCAATAAAGGCATTTGTTTTTGACGATGATTTTAATGTACTTACCGATAAATCTATAAAACTTAAATCTGAGCTTCCTTTAAAGTTTTTTCCAATAAGATCTTTATTTATAGGATGCATTATCATATTAGATTCCAAATCATTTATCCAAAAATAACCATTTTTACCATATCTTATTTGAGATATAGTATCTATAACTTTTTCCTTTATCTGGGCTTCAGAACTATTATTAATTCTTTTTTGGTATGATTCAATTGTATTAACAGCAATACTAATATAGTTATTTAGTTCTGCTTTTTTGTGAGCATATGCCTCAACCTTATATTTAGCAATATTATCATTACTTAATTTATGAATACTATGAATTGACATAAACGCAATTAATGTTGATATTGTGATTATTGTCCCCATTACAATTAACAATAATTTAGTTTTAATAGAAAAGTTTTTCATCTATAATTTATCCTTATAAAATAATATGATAAATTATAGTGTAGGAATTATGAATAAGACCTTAGTGATACTTCTTTACAATAGATTTTGTTATTTCATATAGTTTTAAAGCAGACGCTATCTCACATTTCTCTCTAAAAGAATGAGGAAAATGTATATTAGGACCTATTGAACAAATTTGCATATTTGGATATTTTTCTTTAAATATAGCACATTCTAATCCTGCATGAATAGCATTTAAAGTAGTATTCGGAACAAAGTCTTTATATATTTTTAATATATTATCATTAAATTCAGAAGAAGATGGTTTCCATGCTGGATATTTTCCGTCAGTGTGAACCTCAAAACCTAACATCTCTAAAAAACTAACTGTTTCTTTTTTTATAGTATCTAATTCACTATTATCCATACTTCTCGCACTTAGACTTATCTCAAAAGAATCAATATTATTTTTTACTATTGCTAGGTTTATAGAACTCAATACAACATTTATCTCTTTGTCATAGCCTCGAACCCCATTTGCAAAAGTATATAAAAAATTCATTATATTTTCATCCAGTTTTTTATAATGTTGAGTATCTGCTTCTACTTTTGTAATTATCATATTTTTATGCGAACTTATAGGCATCTTATCTAAGGGTACTGCTATAATTGCTTTAGCTTTTTTTGGTATTGAATTAATTCGCTCACCTCCATTTAAATCTAATAAATCAGCACCACACTCTTTTATAGTCTTGGCAATCAATTTTAAAGCATTTGGTATATTTTTATCTATATCAACTCCACTATGTCCACCATCTAAATTTTCAATCACTATTTCATATAATTCTTTTTTCTCATCATTTGATATATATTCACTTTTTGAAGTACTAGCGAAGATATCAACTCCTCCAGCACACCCTATACATATTTCAGCCTCAGCTTCACTATCAAGATTTAACATATATGAAGACTGTAAGTCAAATTCAATATTATTTGCACCAATTAAACCTATCTCTTCATCACAAGTAAAAAGGTATTCACAATTCTTATTTTCTTCCATAAGTGCCAACATATAAGCACAGCCTATTCCATTATCTGCACCTAATGTAGAATTTTTTGCACTTAAATATCCATCTTGTTCTATTATTTCAGGTACTGTTCCATCTGATAAACAGACAATATCATAGTGAGATTGTAAACAAATATTTATTTTTTCATTTTCTTTAAAACATAAAATATTGTTTGCATTGTCGATTTTACATACATAGTTGTTTTTTTTTGAAAATTCTTTTACATAGTTGATAAAAGATTGATGAGTACCACTACACCGTGGTATTTTTGTGATCTCTTTAAATAGTTCTATTACTCGCATAATTACTCCAAATAACTAAATCAATAGTTAGAAAATTTTGGAGAAATTATATCTAAAGTAATATTATAATGAAAATTTATTCTTTAATTTAAAAAATATAATTATTGTCTTATATTGTATATACATAAATGGAACCATCAATATAAAATAAGAAATGGAGTATTTTTCTACTACTCCATTTAAAACTAATCCCATATTAATAAAAAACATACCAAAAACCATAAAAGCAACACCCGGACAAATTAAAGCAAAAGAAACTGCTGATTTTTCTTGTCCATTAATATAATTTTCAAAATATTTAACTTTTTTCATTACACTGTAGCCCAATAATCCAAAAATTATTTGCAAAGAAACAACTAAACTTGTAAGAGTAAATAATGATGTACCTGATAAAGGTTGGTTAAAATGATGATCAAAACCAAAACTTATTCTTACAAAAGTAATTCCAAGCAAGGTTAATATTGGAATGATAATCCATAATGTTGGTGCAGTTTCAACACTTATCCCATATTGAAACATTCCTTTAAAACCAAGTACCAATTTTACAAGGAGTAATAACATCGCAATAGAAGCAAAAAAGATAGCACCAAAGATACCAATTGCGTTTATTTGAATATAATGACTCATAGCTCCAGGCGCTGCAAAACCAACTGCAATCATAGAAAATGCAAAAATAGATATCATTTGAGACAAGTTATTATTTTGCTCAAAATTAAATTCTCCTGTTGTTAATAATCTTGAAAAATATCTCATGAAAATTTTAATAGCAAAATATCCAACCGTAGCAAATGCTAGTAATGCTAATGGAAATAAATATTCTACAACATCCCATAACCCAGGAACAAACACTGCCCCCAATACAAAACAAACATTGATTGTCATTGCAAAAGTTAATGGTATTGTCATTAAACTAACTTCCGCATTACTATTAAGTAAATCTTTAAATGCTTTTGTAATTTTAAAAGTATTATATTCTTTTATATTCCATATTAAAAGCTTGAAATGTAAAAAGGCAAATCCGATAATAAATACCAAAGCAAAAGCACTTACAAAAGATAACCAAGTTCCCTCTAATAAAATAGGGTAAACATATTCAAATGTAGCCATAGGAGAATTTTTATGTGGTACTAAAAACATCAAGTACATAAAAAATGATACAGACAAACCACCTGCACCTAATGATGATAGGAAATATACTGGAGTATACTTTTCTTTAAACATAACAACCCTTTTATTAATTTTCGAATTATACTAAAAGTAATATTAATAAATAATTTCATTAATAATTAAAAACAAAGAATTAATATTAATTTAAATATAATATTTAATGCGTTTAGATAAATATATAACCCAAAATCATAATATACAAAGTAGAAATAAAGCTCTTGAACTTATAAAAGACAATAAAGTTTTAGTCAATAACACAATTATTAATAAAGCTTCATTTCAAGTAGAAGGCAATGAAACTATTAACATCAATGAAGAAGACTTTTTTGTAAGCCGTTCTGCCTATAAACTTAAATATTTTTTAGAAGATAATCAAATAAATATCGAAAATAAGACAGCTATTGATATTGGTTCTTCAACTGGTGGATTTACACAAATTCTTTTAAAAAATAATATCAAGTCCGTTACTTGCGTAGATGTAGGAACAAACCAACTACATATCTCTATTAAAAATGACAAGAAACTAATCATTGCTGAAAATACAGATATAAGAAAATTTAACTCCATATCTACGTATCAAGTAGTAACTTGCGATGTATCCTTTATTAGTATATTAAATATCTTAAATGATATAGATAGATTAAGTGATGATAAAATTATCATTTTATATAAGCCACAATTTGAAGTTGGAAAAGATGTAAAAAGAGATAATAATGGGGTAGTTCTAGATCAACAAGCAATAAAACAAGAAAGAATCAAGTTTTTAGAAGCTACTAAAAATCTACACTGGAAACTGAAAATTTCAAATCCAAGTAAACTAGCTGGAAAAAATGGAAACATCGAGGAGTTATTTTATTTTGAAAAATAAATTCATTCTATTATTATTTTTAAGTACACATTTATTGGCATCAACACTTTTAGATGAGGGAGATAAATACTTTCTTAAAAAACATTATGAGAAAGCTCTTTTATATTATCTTCAAACAGATAAAGAAACTCAAAAAAAAATTCAACCTCGAATTATACAATCATATTTGCAAACTGGAGATAAATACTCCAAGATAAAGTTATATAAAAAAGCTTTGAAATGGTATGGCAAAGCTGCAAAACTTAAAAATCCTAGTGCTATTACTAAAATTGGA
Organism: Arcobacteraceae bacterium; assembly: GCA_028375605.1. Lineage (GTDB taxonomy): Bacteria > Campylobacterota > Campylobacteria > Campylobacterales > Arcobacteraceae > JAIOSF01. The sequence continues at coordinate 24,785 of JAONGR010000007.1, read as the reverse complement.
CAAACATATGAAAAAAAAGCTGACAGATATACTAAAAACCATAAATACGATAAAGCTTTAGTTTATTATCAAAAAGCATTCGAGTATCAAAATAAACTACTCAATCAAAAAATAGAACAGATTAAAAAAAAATTATCACACAAAAAAAATCTTGAAAATGACACAAGAATTTTAGTTACTAAAGACTCACCATCATGGACACATACTATTGGAAGATTAATCATCCCTACAAAATCTGAGTTTATAAGTAAGACTAAAATCAAGACAAAAACACAAAAATGTTCTGCTACTTTAATCAATTTAGATGAAAATAAAGACTCTAAAGTAATTATTACAGCATCACACTGCTTAGGAAACCATGACCCTAAAGCAGGACAAATTAAATTTACAATTAAAAATAAAAATGGAAAAACAATCATAAGAACCACAAAATTAAGATTTGATAGTAAATTTGATATAAAAAAAATGAAAACAACAACAGACTTTGCAGTTTTATCACTCAATAAGGCAATATCGAATGAAGATGTCAAGCCACTAGTTATTAGAAGATATTCTTTTGATACTTTACAACAAATACATCAAGATAATTTTGGATCTTTAGGAGGATTCTCAAATGATATCGCAGGATATGGAAATATGCTTACTTATGATCCTAAATGTAAATTAAAACCTTATTCAAAAATGTATGGATCAAGTACATGTAAGGGATTTAAGGGAGCTTCTGGAGGACCAATTATTTTAACAACCACAAATAGTAACAAAACAAAAAACTATCATTTTGTTGGTGTAGTTTCACACTTTAGAGATCAAAAATTTACTAATATTTATTTTGCCCCTCATCACCTTTTTTATCATAAAATAAAAAAGATAATTGAGTCTGTATAACTTGAATTATATACCTTCAGCAATCATCGCATCGGCAACTTTTTTAAATCCTACGATGTTTGCACCATCAACATAATTTCCAGCTACCCCATATTCTTCAGCAGTTAAATGTACTCTTTTACAAATCGCTCTCATATTTTGATCTAACATATTATCAACTTTTTCATATGACCATTTAGTCATTGAAGCATTTTGAGACATCTCAAATTCACTCACTACAACTCCCCCTGCATTTGCAGCTTTTGCAGGTGCAAATAAGATATCATTTTCTAGAAATAATTTTGTTGCTTCTGGCGTTGAAGGCATATTAGCACCTTCAGTTACAGAGATACATCCATTTTCTATCAAATTTTTAGCATCTATTTGAGTTAGTTCATTTTGAGTTGCACAAGGGAAGGCACAATCACAAGGTATATTCCAAACTTCATGTCCTCCATCTGAATAATCTTCTACTTTTGTATAAATAGCATCATTATGATCTTTACAATATTCCTCTAAAGAAACTCTTTTTTTAAGTTTAAGCTCTTTCAATAGCTTTAAATCAATTCCACGAGAATCATAAATAGTTCCTCTACTATCAGTACAAGTAACAGGAATAGCACCTAAGTCATATAATTTCTCAATGGTATGAATAGCAACATTACCAGCTCCACTTACTGTACAAATTCTTCCTTTAAAATCATTTTTCCCTCCATATTTCAACATTTCATCAGTAAAATAAACACAACCATAACCTGTTGCCTCTGGTCTCATTAAACTTCCACCAAACATAAATGGTTTTCCAGTTAATATTCCATCATAAGAAGAGGTGATTTTCTTATACTCACCAAATAAATACCCTATTTCTCGAGCACCTACTCCAATATCTCCAGCAGGTACATCTATTCTTGGTCCTATGTATTTGTGTAATTCTGTCATAAAAGCACTACAAAATTTCATAATCTCAAAATCAGATTTTCCTTTAGGATCAAAATCACTTCCACCTTTTCCACCACCAATAGGAAGTCCAGTTAAAGAGTTTTTTAAAATTTGCTCGAATCCCAAAAACTTTAATATTCCACTATTTACACTTGGGTGAAACCGTAAACCACCTTTATATGGACCAAGTGCATTATTGAACTGTACTCTATATCCTGTATTAACTTGTATATTTTGATTATCATCTAACCATACAACTTTAAACTTGAATTCTCTATCTGGATTTGTAAGTCTATCAACAATAGAGTTTTTACTATATTTAGAATCACTCTCTAACACTGGTTGGATACTATCTAATACCTCTTCAACTGCTTGAAAAAATGTTTCATCTGTTGTACAATTACTTTTTCTAATCCTATTAATTATATCTTTTGATATACCCATTTTATATAACCCTTATTACTCTTATATCTTTGAATTATATCGGAAATACATTATTTTATGACTTTAGTCAAAAAAGTGTTATAATAAATATATGGAAACGCATGAATTTTTTTTAACACTTTTTCTTATTTTAATTGTGGCTCGATTCTTAGGTGAATTATTTGCACGATTTGGGATACCTTCTGTATTGGGAGAGCTTTTTGCTGGGATATTATTGGGGTCTTCTATTTTAGGTATCGTACAACCAAATGAAGTTTTAAAAATACTTGCAGAGATTGGGATTATACTCCTATTATTTGAAGTGGGTTTAGAAACAGATTTTAAAAGACTACAAGATGCAGGACCAAAATCACTAGTAGTTGCACTATTGGGTGTGATATTACCATTTGGTGCAGGTTTATCTGTATCATATTATTTATTTGATTTATCATTTAATATTTCATTATTTATTGGTGGAACTTTAACAGCAACAAGTATCGGTATTACACTACGAGTGCTTCAAGATATACATATGGAAAAAACAAATATCGCTCAAATAGTTATTGGCGCTGCTGTGATTGATGATATCATTGGTATTATTTTATTAGTATTTATCTATGATTTTTCTATATCTCAAGAAGCTAACTTTTCCCACACACTATCTGTTGCAGGAATGGTCACACTTTTTTTAGTTTTGGCACCAGTATTAGCAAAAGCCTTATCTTTTATGATTCATAAATTTCATGCAAAACATTTAGTACCAGGATATATTCCAACTATCATCATCTCACTAATTTTATTTTTCTCATATTTATCTCATCTAGTTGGTGCGCCTGCAATTCTAGGTTCATTTGCAGCTGGAGTTGCACTTTCAAGGAGGTTTTTTCTGCCTTTTGGTGCTTTCTTAGGTACAAATGAAAAACTCCTTGCACATGTCAAATCAAATATGACACCTATAATACAGATTTTCACACCTATATTTTTTGTAATGGTTGGACTATCCGTAGATTTGTCTGTTATAGATTTTACCTCGTCACAATTTTGGATTATGGGGCTTACATTTATATCTTTAGCATTTATCACCAAATTTATAGGTGCTTTTTTTATCTTTCAAAAATGCTTACGAAATAATGCAATCATAGGGATATCGATGATTCCAAGAGGTGAAGTAGGACTTATATTTGCTGAGATGGGAAGAGTAAGTGGAATACTTCCAAACGATATCTATGCTATGCTAATTTTTGTAATCATTATGACTACTGTAATACCACCATTTTTACTAAAAAAATATTTTAAAACTGAGTGTATATAAATATAGATTTTATTTTAAATAATTTTTCTTTTTTTATTTATATTTGCATAAAACAAAAAATAAGGGAATGTTTTACTGATATCATTAAGAACTTGAATCATCACCTTTATTCTTCTTCTTTCCTCTAATAGTTTTTTGGTAAGATAACTTTCAACTTTTTTACACATCTTTTCTTGGTATTTTTTACTACTAACTATTTCTAAACATCTTCGTTCTTGTTCTCTTAATGTTTTAATACGAGCAGAATTTGAGGAATGAGAGATATCTTCATGTTTCTCTTCTTGGTTTTCTTCCATATTATCCTCTAGATTTTCTTCAAAAGTACGTTCTAAATCAGAATTGGAAGTTTTTTTATTTTGAGATGATGAAGAGTATTGAGTTACTTTTATATTGGTAATTTCTTGCAAAACTATCCTTTTTTATCTCTTAAATAGAAAGTAAAATAGAAGAGGAAAGTTCTTCTATTTTAAAATTTAACGATTATCGTTTTCGTTATGAAAGAAAATATTATCTAAACTAAATTTACCTGCACCTTGTGTTACAAATACCATTAAAAACATCATGTAATATAAAGGTATTTCAAAACCATTTGTACCTGCACTAAAACCATTGTCTAAATGAACTGTAAAGATTGCAACAATCATAATCACTATTAATGGTAAAGAGATAAGTCTTGTAAATAAACCTAAAACTAATAGACCAACACCAAGTATTTCAGTACCCGCAGCCATATAAGCATTTACTGTAGGAAATGGAATCCCCATAGAACCAAACCAACCGGCAACTGAATCAATATCGTTTATTTTTGACATTGCTGGTTCATAAAAACCATACGCGATTATAAGCCTTAATATAAGCAAAACGGCCGACTGAAAATACTCTGTAACTAATGTAAACATCATATATAATGAATGAAAATGCATTGTAAAACTCCTTGTTATTTTTTATTATATTATATTTATGTGTAAACTATGTGTAGAAACAGAGTTTATTTTAAACTTTTTAATTTTATTATATAAAATAATGAAGGGATAACTAAAAGCGTTAATACAGCAGATGTTACCATTCCACCGATCATAGGAGTAGCAATCGCTCTCATCACTTCACTTCCTACTCCATCGATATATAAAATAGGTATAAGTCCACCAAGTATTGCAAATACTGTCATAAGTTTTGGACGAAGCCGTAACGCTGCACCATTTATCACTGTATCTTTTATTTGCTCTTTTGTAAAAATTTTTGTTTTTCTCTGTAATTCTACAAATGCTTCATCTAGATATACCATCATCACAATAGAAGTCTCAGCTGCTATTCCCAACAACGCAATAAAACCAACAATAACAGCAACACTTATATTTATATGTGCAAAATAGACCCCCCAAACTCCACCTGCTAACGCTATTGGTAAAGTAAAAAATATAATTGAAGTATACAGCATATTTTTTAATGCAAAATATATTAGTATAAAGACTATTACTAAAGTAAATGGTATGATATAAATAAGTGTATTCATAGCACTTTCTAAATATTCACTTTGCCCTGCCCATTCGTAATAATATCCAGTAGGTAATTTTACAGATTTTAAAAGTTCGTTCGCTTCATCTTTATATTCTTTAGGAGAGACTCCATTTTTAGGAGTAATATATGTAAAGTTTACGTTCATTCCTTTTTCTGATTTTATTACTGAAGCACCCAACTCATATTTTAAATCTGCGAATGTTTCTAAAGGAAAGTATCCAATTTTGGTCTTGATTAGAAGCTGATTTAAATCATTTATATCCCCTCTTTTATCTGTGTCATATCGTACTGTTATAGGGTATCGTTCAAGTCCTTCATACATAGTAGAGATTTTTGCACCGCCTACTCCATATGAAATTGTATTTAAAATATCCTGTTTTGTTATACCATATCTACTCAAATTTTCATCTAATAATTTGATATTTAAATAGTAACCATTACTAGTTTTATCAGATGAAACAGATAAAGTTTTATCAAATTTTTGTAATGTTTGTTCTATTTCTAAAGAATGTATTGCTAATTGTTCATTATTATTTCCATATAGTTTTATTCCCAGTGGAGTTCGGATCCCTGTTAGAAGCATATCAATTCTTCCTCGAATAGGATATGTCCATGAGTTAATCAACCCTTCAACTTGAAGTGCTTTATCCATTTCAGCCATTAGTTTTTTATATGTCATACCTTCTCGCCATTGCTCTTCTGGTTTAAAGTTTATAATTGTTTCTATCATAGCAAGAGGAGCAGGATCTGTTGCAGTATCTGCTCGACCTGCTTTTCCAAATACAGTATCTACTTCTGGAAAACTTTTGATGATTTGATCTGTTTTTTGCGTTAATTCTTTTGCTTTATCAATTCCTAAACCATAAGGGGTAACTGGCATATACATAAATGTTTGTTCATTCATCATAGGCATAAATTCCCAGTTTTGTTTTTCATACAATTTATATGATACAACTAAAAATATAAGAGAGACCAAGACAATAAGATAGCGTAATCTCAATGATAATTTAATCAATGGCATATATACAAGCTGGAAAAATTTATTTATTGGGTTTTTCTCTTCAGGTATTATTTTTCCTTTGATGAAAAAAATCATCAAAATAGGAATAAGTGTGATAGATAATATTGCACCAACTAACATAGCAAATGTTTTTGTAAAAGCTAAGGGAGTAAATAAAGCTCCTTCTTGACCTTCAAGAGCAAAAATAGGCATAAATGAAGCAACAACTAATAATAGTGCAAAAAAGATAGGAGGACCCACTTGTTTTGCTGATTTTATAATTGTTTCTACTCGGAGTTTTTCTGTAATTTTAATACCATCAAGTTCCAATTTATGTAGATGTTTATGAGCATTTTCAACCATCACTATACTTGCATCTACCATCGCTCCAATGGCAATAGCAATACCCCCTAAAGACATTATATTAGATCCTATATCAAATATATTCATTAATAAAAAAGTAATAAGAACTGTAATAGGTAATGAGATAATAATAATCAACGAACTTCTTAAATGAAATAAAAATAAAGCAGTAACTATTAAAACTATCAAAGATTCTTCAAAGAGTGTATGTTTTAATGTATCGATTGCTTTATCAATCAATGATGTTCTATCATACGTTTCAACGATATCAACACCATCTATTTTAAGAGTTTCTAGTTTTGATTTAACTGCCTCAATAACTTGGTAAGGATTTTCTTTGAAACGAACGATAACAATTCCACCTACGGTTTCACCCTCACCATTTAAATCAGCCATTCCACGTCTATTTTTACTAGTAAGATTAACCTGAGCAATATCACTTACTTTTAAAGGGATTGTTCCATTTGTTTTAATAATAATATCTTCGATACTTTTGATATTTTTAAGATACCCCTGAACTGTTATAAGGTGTTCAAATCCATTTTCTAAAATAAGTCTTCCGCCTTTATCGGCATTGAATAAACTGATTTTTTTTCGAACCTCATCTACGCTAAGATTGTATTGAACTAATTTGTCTTGGTCTAAAGTGATTTCATAACTTTTAATAAATCCACCAATGGGTGCTACTTCACTTACTCCGTCAACACCTAACAACGCATATTTAAAATAATAATCTTGAAGTGTTCGTAATTCATCTAAACTTTTCGTTTTTGAAGTTAATGCATACTCATACGCCCAACCAACTCCTGTAGCATCAGGTCCTATCGTTACACTAGCACCTTTAGGAAACGTAGGGTTGAGTTCCGAGAGTTTTTCTAATATTCTATCTCGTGATTTATATAAATCTGTTCCATCTTTAAATATCACATAGATTAAACTATTTGAAAAACTACTCATAGCTCGAACCGTGCTAATATTTGGTAATGATAATAGAGCAGAAGTTAATGGATAACTCACTTGCTCTTCAATAAGTTTTGGCGCTTGTCCATCCCATTTGACCTGAACAATCACTTGAGGGGGTGATAAATCTGGTAATGCATCTAAAGAAGTATTTTTCAATGCATAAAAAGATCCACCAACTAAAAGAAGTGTAGAGATAAGTACTAAAAATAAATTTTTAACACTATAGTCAATTATTTTTTCAACCATACTCTATATCCTACCAATCATCATCGTCAGTAGATGATTCATACAAACCATTTGTGATAGCATCACTATCGAGTAAGAATGCAGCTTTATCTATTACTATATCATTTTCATTTAAACCAATCACTTCAAACTGTTCTGAGTTGATTCTATTTGCAATTATCTCTTTTGGTTCGAACTCTTTACCATCTGGTATAAATACAAAATGTTTATCAGCTTTAGTTAATACAGCAGTTTTGGGTAGAACTAGCATACTTTTTTCAAGAGTTTTTATGGACACTTTTGCAAACATATTTGGATATATTTTTAAATCTTTATTTTGAATTTCTAGTCTTATATTTACAGTTTTATCTTTCATATTTACATTTGGATAGATAAATTCTACGATAGATGATACAGTTCCAACTCCATCAATATTTACATTTGCCTTCATACCTTTTTTGATACTTGAAATATCTTTTTGATAAATTTTTGCTATTACCCAAAGATTTTGAAGGTTAGCTATTTGAAATAATTTTTTCCCTTTTTTTGCAAAACTACCATCATTTATATTTTTTGAGATTATAAACCCTTCATAAGGTGAATATACATTTATATATTCTTTTACTCTTTTAGTTTTCTCTAAATCATTTAAAACTTTTTTATCTATTGCAAAACTTTTAAATTTTTGTAAATAATTATGTCGTAATTTTTTATTACTCATTAAATATTCATGCATAGCAAGATTTATATCAGAAGAATAAATATCAAAAAGTTTATCACCTCTTTTTACAGCGCTATATAGATTGTCAAAGGCTATATCTCCTATAAATCCATCAAATCGTATGTTTATATCTTTTATAGAGCCATCAGGTATAACAACATCTCCATAAAATGTTTTAATTAGATTAATATTTTGTTTAGTTACTTTTACTGTTTTTTTATTAAATAATTGCGACACCTCCAATGGTTTTGCATTTGTTATAATAAGAAGTAACATCACATATATAAAAATTCTCATAAATTTCCTTTAAAGTAGTGTAGTTTTGATATTGCATCAAAATAACTTATTTTTTCATCAATGCTCAATAGTATTAAATCATACTTACTATTTACACTTTCATATACACTAATACTATTCATCATATTTGTACTTAAATGTATTGTATGTGATTCTTCTAATGTATCATTTAATGGTATCATTGTGTTTTCTATCAAATCGAAGTTTTTTTTACTTATATCTCTTTTGGCTTCCAAATCTTCAATTGTAGTTCTAATTTGTTGTTGTAAATTTACTAAACTATTTTGTATCGTATTTTTACTGACTTTACTTTTTTTGATTTGAAGTTGTTCCTTTCCTTGAATACTCAAAGGAATTGCAATATTAAAAGAAACATAATCATCAAACTTTTCTCTATTATAATAGCCTACAGTAAACTTTACATCTGAAAACTTTCTCTTTTGTGCTAAAGCTGTTTTTTCTTGCTGCTGTTTTATCTTCTCTTTTTGTATTAATACTAAAGGGTGTTTTGATAATACATCATCTATATTTAGCATACTCTCTTTTTGATATGTGCCTATTTTAATACTGTCTATTTTTTCATACACTATATTTTCTAGAGCATATTTTAGTTTAGATATTTTATATTTTAATTTTTGCTTTTTTAGTTTTAGTTTATATATACGAAGATCTAACCCAACAACTTTACTTTGATCAATTTTGCCATTTTCATAAAGTAACTGCATAAGTTCTTTTTGTTGACTGAGATTTTCCAAATAGCTATTAATCGTTTCTATTTTTTCATTTTCATAATATATAGTATACCCATATCCCATTGCTTGTGATTTTAATTTTTGTTTATAGTTATTAAATTCAATTTTTTTAATATTTACATTATATTGTTGTATTTGTGTTTGAGATTCTAATTTACCATTAGTAGGCAAGACTTGACTATACGTAATAAACTGTGTTTGCATAGCTTCAATATCTCTAGAAGTGGGATCATCAAGGTTTATATCATTTACTCCAAACCCTAAAATAGGATTTTTCCAAGTATTTGACAGTTCTACATTAACTTTACTTTCATTTATTGATGTTTGTTTTTCTTTTAAAGAATAATTGTTTTTCTCTATTAACTCTAAAATACTTTCTAAATTTTGAGCACTTACTAATTGTAAACCCAGTGTAACTAAAATTAATGTTTTTCTGAACATATCATATTGCCTTATATATTTATACTACCTCTTATAGTATGTACTTCTTTATCAATAGTTTTAAATTTTAAATGATATTGCCATGTTCCACCCATACTAAAATTAATCATCATTTTATATTCACCATTAATAAGTTTTGCTTTTGCTTTGTAATCCATATACGGCATACCTGGCATCTCGGGCATAAAAACTTTAATTTTTACTTTTGCATCTTCTATTTTTGAATCATTTTGAAAAAGTTTTACAAAAAACTCATTATTACCACTTATTGGTGTATTTTTTGTATATAAACTAACTTTATACCCATCTTTTTCTCCATTTTGTTTAACAACATCTGCATTTAAAAATGTTGTAACAAAAAGTGACAGTATAATAAAAATTATTTTTTTCATTTTTTATCCTTTTTTTATTTTATGAACTATACAATCTTTATGTGTAGATAGTGTGTAAACCCTAATATATCATAAAAGTCTCATCTTTTTTAAAATTATCTTTTAAACCAAAACTCATTAGAAAAATTATATAATGACTATAACTTAAAAAAAAGGAATATTTATGAAAAATATGACTATCAAATTAAAACTATTACTTCTTGTGATTGTTGCAATATTGACTATTTCTATAATTATAGGTTTTGAAGCAATTTATAATATTAAAGCAGTAAGTGACGCAAACATAAAGCAATATAGGGAAGAATCTTATAAAAATAAAGAAGAAGAACTTAAGAATTATGTTTCAATGGCACTAAAAACTGCTGAATCTTACCATAAAAGAACAGAACCGGCAAAGATAAAAAAAGAAGTTTCAAAGTATTTAAAAGACCAAACAAACTTTATTTATTCAATTATTTCAAAAGAATATGAACATAATGTTGGAAAGTTATCTGACAGTGAACTTAAAGATAGAATCAAAGCTATTGTAAATGAAAGTAGATATGGGAAGAATGGTTACTTCTGGATAAATGATACAAATGCTGTAATCATTGATCACCCTATTAAGCCACAACTAAATGGTAAAAATTTAGCAAACTTTAAAGATAAGGGTGGAAAAAAAATATTTTCTGAATTTGTAAAAGTTACAGCAGCTACAGGAGATGGTTTTGTAGATTATGTATGGCCTAAACCAGGGTTTGAAAAACCTCAAGATAAAGTTTCTTATGTTAAAAGATTTAAACCATTTAATTGGATTATAGGAACAGGTGAGTATGTTTCTGATGTAACAGCAAATATGCAAAAAGAAGCTCTAAATACAATAGCAGAAATGAAATATGGTAAAAGTGGTTATTTCTGGGTTCAAGACACTTCAAGTAAAATGGTTATGCATCCAATAAAACCAGCATTAAATGGTAAAGATTTAGTTAACTTTAAAGATAAAAAAGGTGTATACTTATTTAAAGATTTATCTGTTATTTCTGTTCAAAAAGGTGGTGGTTTAGTGAAATATAACTGGGAAAAACCTGGGAAATCAGAACTACAACCAAAATTTTCTTATGGTAAAATCTTCAAACAATGGAATTGGATTATTGCAACAGGTGCTTATGTAGATGATATTGAAGATAAAATTATCACGATGGAACAAAATGCTCAAGATAAAATTGCTGAAGTAATTTGGAGTATTATAATACTTAGTTCAATTATTGTACTTGTTATCACTGTGATTATAGTATTAATTTTAAATAAACTTATTATTAAACCGATTAATATTTTAAATGAAGGTATACGAAGTCTTATTAAAGATACTACAAATACAAATATGACTATTAAGAAACAAGCAAATGATGAATTAGGTGATATCGTAGATAGCTTTAATGCATACCTTGGAAAAATAGATGATGGTATAAAAGAAGACCAAGTCTTAATTGATGAAGCAAAAAAAGTAATAAGTAAAGTTAAACATGGTACTTATGAACAACGTATTGAACATAGCACATCAAATCAATCGTTAAATGAATTTAAAAATGAAGTTAATGATATGATTAGAGCAACAAAACAACACTTTAATAATATGAATACAGTATTAGAAGAATATACAAACTTCGATTATAGAAAAGAATTAGTACTTGAAAATATTCAAAAAGGTGGTTCATTTGATGTTTTATCAAATGACATCAATGCATTAAGAAATTCTATTAATGGTATGTTATCAGATAATAAATCTACAGGATTAACACTACAAAGTAGTTCTGATATATTATTAACAAACGTTGATACTTTAAGTAAAGCTTCAAATGAAGCAGCAGCATCATTAGAGGAGATTGCAGCTGCACTTGACCAATCTACAAGTAGTATCTCTAATAATACTCAAAATGTAGTACAAATGGCTACTTATGCACAAACTGTTACAACATCTGTAACAAAAGGTCAAGAACTAGCAAATCAAACTACTCTTGCTATGGATGAGATAAATACAGAAGTTACAGCTATTAACGATGCGATTACAGTTATTGATCAAATTGCATTTCAAACAAATATCCTTTCATTAAATGCAGCAGTTGAAGCTGCAACGGCAGGAGAAGCAGGTAAAGGTTTTGCCGTTGTTGCACAAGAGGTGAGAAATCTTGCTTCAAGATCAGCAGAAGCTGCAAATGAGATTAAAGCATTAGTCGAAAATGCTAATCAAAAAGCGAATTCTGGTAAAAAAATTGCTGATAATATGATAGAAGGTTATGCTGGATTAAATGAGAATATTAAAAAGACAATTACATTAATTTCAGAAGTTGAATCAGTATCAAAAGAACAACAAGCAGGTATAGAACAAATAAATACTGCAATTGCGCAACTAGATAGACAAACACAACAAAATGCACAAGTTGCTAGTGATACAAAATCTGTAGCAACACAAACACAAAGTATTGCAAATGATGTTCTAGAAGATGCAAGCTCTAAACAATTTATAGAAAGAAGAAACCCTAAAAATGATTCTAAATATGATAGTGTTGAAAAACGAACTAAACCAAAACAACAAGTTGTTCAAAAAACAGAAACAACTAAAGTAGTTAGAAAAGAGATTCCAACTAAAAAACTAGAAACAGTTATATCATCTAAAGAAAGTGATGATGAATGGGCAAGCTTCTAAAATAGCTTTCCTACAAAATAAAAAAGGGGTAAGTGTTTGATCGCTTACCCCTTTTTTTATAGATAACATATAAAAATGTTATTTATTATTCTTTTCGATTTTCATCTTCCTAATACGAAATATATTACGCAATAATAATCCAAAAAAGAATAATCCAATTACTCCATTTATACTTGCATTTAACATACTCCCATCTTCATAAAACGAAAATGATAAATATGTAAAGACGCAAGCAATAATTAAACACATAAACTAATTACTTTTTTCTAAAACTCTTTGTAAAGTTGCAATAGCTAAATATCTATTATAGTATGCACTAAAATAGTTTTGTTTTGATTGTGTAAGTAAATAGTTCGCATCAATTAAATCCTTATTTGAAGAAAGACCTTCTTGTACTTTATCGAGAACGATTTCATAATTTAATTTTGACGTTTCAAGTGCTTTAGTTGCTGTTTTAAGATTAAGTTTAGAAACCTCTAATTGTTCATTTGCATTTTGATACTGTAAATTAATCTCTTGTTTTAAATCTTCTAACTGCATTTTATATTGCTTAGCTTTTTTTCTATTAATCATAACAGCTGTATTATCAGAATTACCATTATATAGGTTCCAGTTCAATTCAATTGTACCTACATTTTGACTACTTGGATAATCAGTTCTATTTGTGGGAGATACACTTTCTCCATATTTATTTACACTAAAGCTTGCATCAACAGAAGGCATATATCCACTCTGATTTGCTTTTGCAATATTAGTATAACTATTAGATACTAACTCTAGTGCTTTTAATTCACTTCTATTTTCAATATTACTTTTTTCAAATGAGATACTCTCATCTAATTCAATTGATTCTACTTCATCTAAAATTTTACTACCAAGTTTATTTTCTAATTCATATTTAGAAATCTTTTCATCTGCTTTTGCATTTTGTAAATTCTGTGTAGCTTGTAGCATCTGTACTTCAACTTCTAAAAGTTCATTTTTAGCTATTAGACCTTGGTCAAAGAAATTAGATGAATCATTGTATTGTTTTTCATATAATTTTACTGCTTCATTTGCTGTTTGTGTTGTTTTTTGTGATAATAGATAGTTTATGTATTTACTCTTAACTTCTAAAATCAAATCTTGTTTACTTGCTTCATATGTTAGTTTTGAAGATGCAAATAGATTTTCTTTTGCATCAATATTGTACTTATCCATAAAACCATTAAATAAATTATACGAAATAGTTGCAGTTACCGATGAATCTTTTTTTATTTGTCCAGATACCAGTTTATTTCTATTATTAAAAGTGTAATTCAAATCTAATTTTGGTTTGTATCCACTATACGATGAATCAAGATTTAACCCTGATTCATCTAATATATATTGTTGTTGTTTTAAACTATAGTTATTTTCTATTGCTGTATCTATTGCTTGATTTATATCTATCGCAAAGAGATTAACACAAGTGATTAGACTTAAGCTTATAATTTTAGTCTTCATTTTTTGCCCCTTTTAATTTATTTTTCGCATTTTTAGTAACTTCAATTGCTTTTATAAAAAACATTAATAGTGCAGGTGTAACAAATATTGTTAAAAAGGTACTTAATACAAGTCCACCAGTAATAACGGAACCTAATCCTCTGTAAAATTCAGAACCAGGACCTGGAACTAATACAAGTGGTAACATACCAAATATAGAAGTTAAGGCACTCATATATATAGGTTTAATTCTTGTTCTAGTTGCTTCTAAAACAGCTTCTTTATGTCCCATACCTTCTTTATGAATAAGATTTAAACTTTGATGAACAATCAAAATAGCACTATTTACAACAATACCAACAAGGATAATAAATCCAAGCATTGTAAGTACATCTAAAGGTTGTGGTGCTAAAAACATATTTGTAAGTTTTAATCCTACAAACCCACCTGCTGTTGCCAATGGCACTGTAAACATAATCACTATTGGATAAATAAAGTTTCCAAAAAGTGCTGCCATTAATAAATATATAATAATAATAGCCATAATAAAATTTTGCGCCAACATTCCAATAGTCTCAGAAAGTTTATCTGCTGTACCACTAAGTCCAATTGTTACATTTTTAGTAACACCCGTAGCTTCCATTTTTTGGATTACTCCACCTAAAATTTCCATAGTCTCTTGAATAGTCATATTCGTTGGTGGTGTCACTTGTAAGGTAATTGTTCTTTTCCCTTGAAAGTGACGAATTTCACTAATACCCGTTGTTCCAACACTAGTAGCAAGTGATGAGACTTGTGTTAGTGTACCATCAGGTAATGCAATTTGAGCATTTAAAATATCTTGAGGTGTTTGTATCTGATTCACATCAGCTTTTACACGCATATCAATTTTTTTCTTACCATCTTGCTCAAAGTCACCTATTTTTCTACCATTCATAAGAACATCAACAACTACACCTAAATCTTGAGAACTCATATCTACAGCTTTTAAAGAATCTCTATCAGGGATGATTCTTACTTCTGGATAAAGTAATTCTATAGATGGCACAGGTCGTACTTGTGCTCCTTTAACTGCTCCTCTTGTAGCCATAAATAACTGACCTCCAACATTTGCAATCTCTTCAATACTCTCACCGCTTATATCTACATTTACAACTTTACCTTTTCCGATCCCTTGTTCAAAGACACCTGATTGTATAGATACTCCAAATATACCAGGCATAGAATTTATCACAGGTTGAAATAATGGAATAAGCTCTCTTGCTCTATCTTCATAAGCACTAGTTCCACCAAAAATAATAAAATCTCCACGCGAAACGTAAAATAGTCTACTAATAGCAGGTGCACCATTTACATCTTTATCTACATATTTATTCATTGACTTCATAAGGTATTCACCCATCTCATATCTTTGTTCATACGATAATCCTGGAGGTGGAATCAAGATATTAAAAATCAAGTTTTTATTACCTTGTGGAAGGTAATCCATCTTTGGAAATAATAAATAAATCGTACCAAAAGATAAAACAGTAAGTGTCAAAATCATTGTAATTTTTGTTTTAAAACTTTTTAATGACCATTCTACTATACTCATAAAACTTTCTACTATACCATCACCAAATCGAGTAATTTTAGTAGAATTTTCTTTTATTCCTTTATTTGAAACACCTGCAAATCTCTTCCATAACATAGGAATAACTGAGATAGAAACAAATAAAGAGAAACTCACAGAAGCAACAACAGCAATAGCTATATCTTTAAATAATTGTCCCGCTTCATCTTGTAAAAAAATGATTGGTAAAAATACAGCCATAGTTGTTAATGCAGAGGCAATTAATGCACCCCATACTTCACTAGCTCCGACATAAGCTGCTTCACTTATAGATTTACCCATTTTTCTATGTCTATCTATATTTTCTAATACTACAATCGCACTATCGACCAGCATACCTACTGCAAATGATATACCTGCTAATGAAATAGTATTTAAACTTCGTCCCATCATATCAAGTATTATAAATGTCCCAATAACAGAGATAGGAATAGCCACAGCAACAACTGCTGTAGGAGAGATACTTCTTAAAAATAATATAAGAATAAATACAGCTAACACTCCACCGATCATAATATTTTGTTGTACTAAATCAACTGCACCAACGATATACGGTCTTTGGTCATAAATCCATTTTATTTTTAGACCCATTTCATCTAAAACTTCTTTATTAAGTCTATTTACAACAGCTTCAACATCGTTTGTCAGTGCAACAATATTTGCATCACCTGCTGGTTGAACCCCAAAGAAAATACCATCTTTACCTAAGAACATAGCTACACCTGATGCATCTTCATAGCCAAATTCTACTTTTGCAATATCTTTTAGCTTGATTCTTGTTTGACTATCAGAATATATAAGTACATCTTCAATATCAGATATCTTATTAAATTTACTTACTGTTCTTACTCTATAACTTCTTCTACTAATATCTTGTGTACCAGCACTTACATCTACATTTTCACTTTGTAGTGTTTTTATAACTTGGTCTATACTTAAAGAGTATGATGCTAGTTTTTGTGTATCTAACACTATATGCATCTGCTTTTCTCGACCACCCATTACCATAAGATCAGATACTCCATCTACTCTTTCAATATGAGATCTTAATTCATTTTCAAAAAATGATTTATACTCATCAATATGTCTAGGGTTATCTTCTTTTGTTTGTAGCATATTCCATATAATTGGGCTTGCACTTGCTGTTTTAATAATTGGTTTATCTACATTATCAGGATAATTACTTACTTCATTTAATTTATTTGATACATCTAAAAGTGCTCTTTGTATATTTGTACCAAGTTTAAAAGTAAGTGTAATCTCTCCATAATTATCTTTTGCACTACTTTCATACTCAAGTAAATTATTTAAACTTTTTAAAACATCTTCTTGCTCTTCTATTATTTCTCGCTCTACTTCGTAAGGTGTTGCTCCACCCCAAATTGTTGTAATTTTGATTTCTGGTTTTGTTACATTTGGAGTAAGTTGATACGGTAACTTATCTAATGATAAAAATCCAAACATCACAACAATCAACACAGATACAATAATTGTAACTGGGTTTTTTATTGAAAATTTAATTAAATCCATTTTTTCTACTTTCTTTTACTAGTTTAGTGACTTGATTGCTTGTTTAGGAAAAATTCTTTCATTCCCTTTTACAACAACACTAGCACCCTCTTTTAATCCTGCTGCACTTACTGCAACATTTTCTTTTGTATATCCTAAAATTTGAACTGGCAACATAGTAGCTATTCCATCTATATTTAGGAAGATCACATTTTGACCAAATCTTTTAATAACTGCATCTCTAGGAACCATTAAAGCGTCTTGCTTTTTAGCTCGTGGAAGGTTTATTTTTACTTCCATACCTTCATATAAAAACTCACTATTTACTTTAGCTTTGAATTTTACAGGAAATGTTCTCGTTCTTTTATCACCTTTTGCAATACTTGCATAGAGTTTAGAACTAATTTTTTGACCTTTTAAATTGATCTCATAAGAATCATTTTTATCTAATTTATAGATATATGATGTAGGTAAATTAAACATCATATCTACAGCATCTGTAGATACAATTGTTGCTACAGTTTTACCTGCACTTGCCCATTCAGATACTTCAATATTTTTTTCTATTACTACCGCATCATATGGTGCTTTAATCGATTTTTTTTCTTTATTTACAAGTAGTTCATTTAATTTTGCTTTCGCCATATTTAATTCTTGTTTTGCAGAACTGTATTTAAAAAAGCTATCATCATAGACTTTTTGAGAAATTGATTTTTTTTCTATCAATTCTTTATATCTATTATAATCTTTTGTTGCATTTTCTAAATTTAATTTTGAGATACTTACATTTGCTTTTAAAGATGCGATTTGTGCATCTAAAACTTTAGAATCCACTTCTAAAAGTACTTCACCTTTTCGTAATCGATCACCTGATTCAAAATTTACTTTTACAACTGAACCACTTGTTTGACTAGCTAACGCTGATGTTTTTGAAAAATTTAAAGTTCCAATAAACTCTTCTAAAGGATTTACCACACCTTTTATAACCTTTGCTGTATTTACAAGTGACGCTGGTGGAGCACCTGCACCTAAACTATATATAGCTAATCCCGCTAATATTACTATCTTTTTTATCATTATTTTTTTACCTCTATTAAATCAAAAATTGTATTTAGAAATATTCTAAAACTTTGTTTTACATCTTTATTTTCTGTCCATTTAGTTACTAAAAACCCTTTTTCAACTGCTAAAAGACCATCTACTAAATTTTGCGACGACTCGATTAGTTCTCCTTTTTTAATACCATCTTGAATAAATAATTCCAAGATGCTTTTAAAGAAAACTGCACATTCATTATCAAATTTACACATATTTTCACATTCACCCGCTATATCTATACTCATATACTCTTTATAAATATTTTGGTGCTTTTCAAACTCCTCATCATCATTTAATATAAAAGAAAATAATAAAAAAACTTTTTCTCGTGTAGTATCATCTTGATTTACTTTTTCATTAACTTCTTCTTGATAAGCAGATATATGACTTCGAATAATTTCAAAAACTATATCTTCTTTATTTTCAAAATAGTCATAAATACTCCCTTTAGACACGCCTGCAGTTTTTGCAACTTCTGCAATAGTGAGTTTTTTTATCCCTTTTTCAAGTAATAAATCATTACACGATAGTGCTATGTCTCTTCTCTTTTGTACTTTATCAACAATAATAGCCATCAAAACCTCCGCTTTTTTAATAATGAACGACGGTCATTCATTTATTTTCAGATGATATAATTATGTAGCTTAAAATTATCTTTGATATATATCTTATATTAAGTTTATTACCCTATTATTTCAATCCAAATTTTACCAAAGGAAAGTTTTGTCAGATAAGTTTTTAGATGAAAATATAGAGTTAGCTGTACGAAAAGAACAGGCTTTATTATTAGATATAGATTTGAAAAGTGATATGACACAAGAAATAATAGAGCAAGAGATTGGAATCAAACTTGAAACCGGTATGAGAGACCTAAAAGATATTTTAAATCAAATGGATCTTTAAGTTTTAATGGCTAAATAAAAGCTAGTTAGGCGTTTTTACATACCTATCAACTTTATAACCAATACCCTTATAGTTTTGAATGAAATCCTCTTTTAAAACCTTTCGTAATCGGCTAATTTCAGTTCGTATAGTAGCATCACTCACAAGATCAGACCCCCACGCATACTCTCGAAATAAATCAAAATTAATCATACTTCCTAAATTTTTACATAAACACTCTATTATATAAAACTGTTTTTTTGTTAGAGGTTGTACTAAATTTTTATATAAAAGTTTTTTTTCTTTTTTAATATAACTATAGTTTGAACTCAATAAGATATGTTCTCTTTTAATATTTTCAATCTCATAAGAAAGTTTTTGAAGTCTATATCCTAACTCTTTAACATGAAATGGTTTTTTTAAATACTCACAACCACCCAAATCAAATGCTCTTGATATAGTTTCTATATCAGTAAGTGTACTAATAAACATAACAGGTGTGCTAAAATTTGTTTCTTTTAATTCAGAATATAATTCTAAACCGTCTAAAGTTTCTTCATCAATATTAAGTATGAGTAAATCATAAATAGTATCTACTAAATAATGTTTTGCATCCTGAGGATAATAACATGTAACACAATGGTGTCCCAAATCCACTAAATATTCTTTTATATCTGATTGAAGAATCTTATTATTTTCTAAGAGTAATATTTTCATTGAGTCTCACTTGAGTTTATTTATTGTATTGTTTTTTAGAATAAAATATATTCTACTTTAATAGAGTATTTAATTCGCTTAAACTATCAATTTTATATGTTGCTGTAGAAAAGTTTTGCGATACTGTGAATTCATTATGCACTATAACACATTCGATTTCTGCTCTATTTGCGGATATCAGTCCACGTTCTGAATCTTCTACAATGATTGTTTCTTCTTTTGTAGCATTAAATAATTCTAGTCCTTTTAAATAAGGATCTGGATGTGGTTTTGATTTTGGATAGTCTTCTACACACAGTACAAATTCCATAAAATCAACTATACCTCTATCTTTATGTATAATCTCAAAATCTACTCTTCGTGATGTTGTAACGATTCCCATTTTAAATCTTTTTTGTAATTCTCCTAAGATAGTATGAATATTTTTTATACTTACATCTTCTGTTCGTAAATACTCTTGATAGTAAACATCTCTTTGATTTCTGGCGATTGTAATTTCATCTTGTGTTGCATTTTCAACACAAACCCATACACCTTTTCCAGCTGTCATCATATCCATATATTGTTCAAACTCTACATCTACATTAAAAAACTCTTTCAGTGCTCTTTTACTTGCTTCATAGTACCAAACTTCTGTTTCCACTAATACACCATCATTATCAAATAAAATATACTTTTTTTCCATTTTCTTACCCTTTTAAAATATAGAATGACCTGTTTTAGTTGTAAATAACTCTAAAGCTTTTGTCCCAACAAGTGAATTTCCCCAGCTATTTAAACGAGGTGAAAATACACAAATACTCATAACTTCAGGTACAACAGCCACAATACCACCACCTACTCCACTTTTTCCAGGAAGTCCCACATGAAAAGCAAACTCACCAGAAGCATCATAGTGCCCACAAGTAAGCATGATTGCATTGATACGTTTTGCTTGACTTTGAGTTACAAATCTTTTTTGAGTTATAGGATCCACACCGTGATTTGCCAAAAACAACATCGCTCGAGAAAGTTCAAATGTAGTCATCTCTATTGAACATTGTTTAAAATATGTTTTGATTACAGACTCAATATCATTTTCAAAGTTACCAAAACTTTTCATCAAATTTGCTAAGGCCGAATTTCTATAGCCACATTCATATTCAGATCTCCACACCTCTTCATTATAATCTAATTCGTAATTATTTGAAATATCTTTGATAAACTGTATAATATTATCAAAAGTATCTCTTTCATAGTGCGTAAATAAAGAATCAGTTATCGCAATTGCACCTGCATTTATAAAAGGATTGCGGGGTATTCCATTTTCATATTCTAGCTGTACCAATGAATTAAAAGGATTTCCTGATGGTTCTTTTCCTACTTTATTGTATATTTTTTTTCCATATAAGCTTAGTGCTTTTGTAAAAGTAAAAACCTTAGAAATACTTTGTATTGAAAACTTTGTATCGCTACATCCTATACTATAAGTTGTACCATCAAACAAAGTCAAAGTCATTGCAAATTGATTTGGCTCTACTTTTGCCAATGCAGGAATATAATCTGCAACATTACCTTCACTTAGAAAAGGTTCAATTTCTAACTTTATTTCCTTTAAAATACTTTGATAATCCAAAATGCTTTCCTTTTTTGTTGAATTATATCATACAAAGATAAATTTGATTAAAAATCATAAACGATAATTTTTATTATCTAATAATCTATATTAATTATATTTTAAGAATTTTCATATATAATTCTTCCATAAAAACAAAACAAGGAAATAAATATGTTAGTAACAAAACAAGCTCCAGACTTTACAGCAACAACTGTATTAGCAGATGGTCAAATCGTTGAAGATTTTAAATTATCAGAAAACTATGGTGAAAAAGGTACAGTACTTTTCTTTTATCCATTAGACTTTACATTTGTATGTCCTTCAGAAATTATTGCATTCTCAAAAAGAGTAGCAGATTTTAAAGAAAGAGGTGTTAATGTTATTGGTGTTTCTGTTGATTCACAATTCTCACACTTTGCTTGGAGAGAAACTCCAGTAAATCAAGGTGGTATTGGAAGAGTTGCTATGCCTTTAGTTGCTGATTTAACTAAAGATATTGCTAGAGCTTATGATGTATTACTTGATGATGCTGTTGCATTAAGAGGATCATTTTTAATTGATGCTGATGGTACAATCAGACATGCAGTTATCAATGACTTACCATTAGGTAGAAATATTGATGAGATGATCAGAATGGTAGATACAATGATTTTCACAAATGAAAATGGTGAAGTTTGTCCTGCTGGTTGGATAAAAGGTGATGAAGGAATGAAAGACACAACAGAAGGTGTTGCTGAGTACTTAGGTAAAAACGAAGATAAATTATAGGAATTATTATGGGAAAATATATAGAATTAAATAACGAAAACTTTAAAGCAAGTACAACAGAAGGTGTTGCATTAGTGGACTTTTGGGCACCATGGTGTGGACCTTGTAGAATGATCGCTCCTGTTATTGATGAATTGGCAACAGATTTTGATGGAAAAGCAAATATTTGTAAAGTTAATACAGAAGAACAAGGTGAATTAACAGCAGAGTATGGGGTACGTTCAATACCAACTATTCTTATCTTTAAAGATGGTAAAATAGTTGACCAAATCATTGGTGCGACTACAAAAAGTATTTTAGAAGAGAAAATAAACGCTCAACTTTAAACATAACAATATCCATCTTTTTTAAGATGGATATAACTACTTCAATAACTCCAATAAATCATCACCTGTAAACTTTGTATCTTCTTGTTGTTTATTTTCATCAAATATTCCATCTTGTAAAACTTTTTTCTTCTCTTGTAGCTCTAGTATTTTTTGTTCGATACTATTTTCTACTATAAGTTTATATACAAACACTGCTTTTTTCTGCCCTATTCTATAAGCTCTATCTGTAGCTTGATTTTCAACGGCTGGATTCCACCAAGGATCATAGTGTATTACTGTATCTGCAGCAGTAAGATTTAACCCCACCCCACCAGCTTTTAGAGAGATAAGAAACATATCGGCATTTCCATTTGTAAATTTTTCTATAACTTGTTCTCTATTTATAGTTGAGCCAGTAAGTTTAGTATATGAAATCTCTTTTTCTATTATTTTTTCCTCTATTATTTTTAACATAGATGTGAACTGAGAAAATACAAGTATCTTTCTTCCTTCACTTAAAAGCTCGTCTATTAAATCTAAAAAAAGTTCAAGTTTAGCAGATTCTTGTACTTTTAAAGCTTCCTCTATTTTTACTAAAGAAGGATCACAACATACTTGTCGTAGTTTTAAAAGAGCATCAAGTATAGTAATATGAGAAGAACCTATCCCTTTCTCTACTATAGCTTCTCTTACTTTTTTCTCCATAGTTACTCGTATAGACTCATATAGTTTAGACTGTTTAGCTTCAAATTGTGTATATTTGATGATCTCTGTTTTAGCGGGTAATTCATGTGCTACTAGCTCTTTTGTACGCCTTATCATAAATGGTTTTATTCTTTCATTTAAAAGTTGTTGTTTAGAAAAGTCATTTTCTTTTTCTATTGGGATTTGGTAATAGTTTTTAAAAAATGATAATGTATCTAAAAAGTTAGGCATCAAAAAATCAAATATACTCCATAACTCCCCTAAGTGATTTTCAATTGGTGTCCCACTTAAAGCTAATCTATGTTCACTTTTGAGTTCTTTTACGGCTTGGGTCATTTTAGTTTTTGGATTTTTTATCTTTTGTGCTTCATCTAAAATAATATATAAAAAGTAGTATGAAGCAAACTTCTCTTTATCTCTAACAATTAAAGGATATGTTGTAAGTAAAATATCATAATTAGATATCTGCTCAAAATTCTTGGCTCTATCTTGACCATGTAATGATAAGACAGATAAATTTGGAGTAAACTTCTTTATTTCATTTTTCCAGTTAGCTATTAAAGAAGTAGGCATAATTATTAAACTTGGTTTTGTTAGCTTTCCTTTTTCTTTAAGTGTTGAGAGATGAGTAAGCGTTTGAATCGTTTTTCCCAAACCCATATCATCAGCTAAAATACCACCAAATTTAAACTCAAACAAAAAGTTAAGCCAGTTAATCCCATCTTGTTGATAGTCACGTAAAACCGCAGTCACACATGCTGATTGTTTTACTTTTTCAATACCTTCAAAATTTTTAAGTTTTTTTGATATTTGAACAAGCTCATTATCTTTTAAATAAGAGTTATTTGAAAAGTCGCCCAAAAGATGTGATTCATACGAAGAGATTATGATATTTTCATCATTATCTTTTTTATCATTTAAAGTAATTATAGTATTTAAAATAGGTCTTAGTTGCTCTGTTTGAATCGTTACATAACTATCATTTTCGATTTTAATATTGATATTTTTAGGTAAATTTTCAAGGTTATCAAACTGTTCTATGATACCACTTACAAGTGGAGCGATAGGGAAAACTTTACCATCAAATTCTATATTAAAAGAGAGTTTAAACCAGTCATTTATCTCATCTTTTGATATTTTAATCGTTGGGACTACTTCTATAGTGTTTAGTTCTAAATCAGCAGGTAAAGAAAAAGTAGTATTTTTACTATTCTTTTCTACAAGTTTACAAA
>JAONGR010000069.1 GCA_028375605.1 Arcobacteraceae bacterium | reverse complement strand
TTAAAATTTTTGTAATCTATTAAATTTTTTATTTGTTCAAATAATTTTTGTTTATTTTTTAAATCATATTTATCAAGTTCCTCTATAATTGGTACTATTTTTTTGATTCTATTTGTTTTTAAGACATTCTTTAAGCTCCCAAATAAAATATCAATCTTCTCATCAGAAAGTGATAATAGAATCTTTTCCGGTATAATCTCTTCTTCTAAGAATCGTAAATCATCAATTACTTTTGATAACTCAATATTTAAATCAATAAATAACTCTTTATTCAAACTATATTCTAATTTCTCTGCAACATCTGCTAATGTTATAGCTCCTATATTTAAAGATAAGCCTTTAAGTGTATGTGCAAAAATCATAAGTTCAGAATCATCAATTTTATCTAAATCTATTACTTTATAATCATTGAAAAAGCTTTTAAGTATTTTGTTATAAAGCTTCTCATCTTCACCCATATGACCTAAACCTTTTTTCACATCTATATTTTTAAAAGACAGTAAACCATGTGTTACACTAGATTCAACTGTTTCTATATTTTTAGATACTAAATATTTAAGTAAAACAGCGTATAACTTATCAACAGAAATTGGTTTATTTAAGTGTTCATTCATACCTACCGATTTTGTTTTTTTGATGTCTTCTTTCATTACATTAGCACTTAGAGCAATGATTGGAATATCTTTATCTTTTTCTCTTATAATTCTTGTTGTCTCATATCCATCCATAATTGGCATTTGGATGTCCATCAAAATTAAATCATATTTTTCTTTTTCATATAATAAAATTGCTTCTTCTCCATTATTTGCAATATCAATATGAATATCATCATTATCTAATAAACCTAGAATTATTTCTTGATTTATTGTATTATCCTCTACAAGTAAAATAAAACATTCAGATAATTTACTTACATCTTTTATAGGTGATATTACTTTATTATAATTACTTTTTATATCATATTCAAAAATAGTACATAATAAATCATTTAAAATTGACGGATTGACTGGTTTTTGTAAAAATATATCTATTCCGACATCTTTCGCCAAGCTTATTATTGCATCTTGTCTGAAAGCACTTACCATAATTACTGTTGGTGGTGTATTTGATAAACTACACTCCTCATTAATTAACCTTGTAGTCTCTATACCATCTAAATCAGGCATATTCCAATCCATTAGTATAATATCGTATTTGTTATTACATTTATTTATCATTGATAATGCTTCTTTTCCACTAAATGCAACATCAGATTCTAGTCCAAATTGGAAAAGTAATGTTTGAAGAATTTCATGCCAAGTTTCATTATCATCTACAACTAAAACTTTTTTATTACTAAACTCAACATACGTTTTAGTATTTTCTAATTCAATAATGTTTATCTCAAAAATAAAACTACTACCTTCTCCTATTATACTCTCAACCCAAATTTCACCATCCATCAAATGAACAAGCTCTTTTGAAATAGATAAACCAAGCCCTGTTCCTCCATATTTTCTAGTAGTAGTACTATCAGCCTGAGAAAAAGACTGAAATAATAATTCTTTCTCTTCTATAGTTAATCCAATACCAGTATCTTTTACTTTAAATTGTAATCTATTTTTAGAAACTTTATCAATATAAAGAGAGATTTCTCCACTTTGAGTGAACTTAACAGCATTAGTCAAAAGATTAACAATAATTTGTGATAATCGCAAAGGATCACCCTTGAAGTTTTTACCAATTCCTGAACCATAACTAACAATAACTTCTAAACCTTTTTCATGAGCAGCTAACTCTATTAGATTTATTGTATTATCAACGATACTGAAAAGATCAAACTCTATTCTTTCTAATTTTAATTTTCCCGCTTCAATCTTTGAGAAATCCAAAATATCATTAATTATTGTTAATAAATTTTTTGCACTAGTATCGATTTTTTCTACATATGATTTTTGTTTATTATCTAATTGTGTTTGAAGAACAAGATGAGACATACCAATAATACCATTCATAGGTGTTCTTATCTCATGTGACATATTTGCTAAAAATTCTGATTTAATTTTTGTGGCATCTTCTGCTTTTGTCTTTGCCACTTCTAATTCTTTTGTTCTCTCAATAATTCGCTTTTCCATATCTTCATATAAAAGTGCATTTTCTATAGAAATTAATGCTTGTTGAGAAATAAGCTTTACTGATTTTACTATTTTATCATTAAAAGCATGTGTTAAATACTTATGTTCTAAATAAAGAATTGTTGTAATTCCCTCTGAAGTAGATAGAGGTTCACAAAGAATTGTAAGAGGATTTTTTGTTACAAAATAATTATTTGTACCTAATTTCGACCATTCAATTGGACTATTAAAAAGCTGTGTCTTTCTTGTTTTTAAAGTGTAGTGCAATAAATTTTCAGGAACATCTTCATTTACGTTATCTAATATTTTATGTGAGACTCCATAAACTTTACTATTAGTATCGCCACCATTATAATGACCCATAAGATGTAATTTATTACTCTCAATATGTATAAGTGCAGAATAAGTTGCACCAGAATGTTTTGTAATATTTTGTAACAATATATCAATAATAGAATCTTTATTCAAACTACCTGATAATTGATTTAAAGAGTTAAAAATACTCTCAAGCTCAATATCTTTAATATCACTTTGATTATTTCCTAAATCAATATTAGATTCAATCCAGTACTTTTTTAAACTTTTTTGCTTTTCCTTTGCACCCCAATACCCGTACCAAAAATATGCTTTTTCTACAAATACCTGAGTTAAATGATTTAATCCATAGGCATGTGTAAAACGAGCATAACATTCGTAAGAAACTGCGGTGACAGTAGAAAAACCATATTTTTTAGAACTATTTATTGCATTTTCATAACACTGTTGTGTAATAATATAGTCTTTATTTATTCTTGCAATTTCAGCTTCAAGTAATAATCGTTTTGGCATAAAATTAGCTTCATTATTTTTTTCCCACAGACAGAACTTTTTATGTATCTCTAGTGCTATTTTAAATTCTTTTGATTGATTATCTTTGGATATAGACAAATATATTAATGCAGAATAAAAATTCGCTTCATGTACTTTAGCTTGACCAGGAACATATTGTTCAACAATTTTATATTTATCTGCATACTCATGCATATCAGGTATTTGAAAAATATAGGCATGTCTAATTTTTGCTTGATAAAAATATGCTTGATGTAGTCCTATTTCATTGTATTTTTTAAGATATTCTTTTTCACTAAAGTTTTCATCATCAAAGCTATCCGAAGAAAAAGTTTGACCTAATAATGCTTTTACAGGTTGCAATCCACCAGCAAATGTTGCATCTTTCATATCAATTTGTTTTACTTTTTCTAAATAGTGAATTTCATGTAAATACTGTTTTTCTAAATCTTTTAAATTTATACTAGCGATTATACTATCGGTTGATCTTACATTTATAACATATCCAGCAGTAACATAATCATTTGTTTCTTCTGAACATTCACCTGAAATTTTAAAAAATGGAATTGATGATTGTATAGAGTTATGCCAATGATGTGTAAATGTTGTATATAAAAGATATGTGATTCCTCTTATAAATTTATTATCTCTTTGGTCAGCTAACTTTACAGCTAACTCACCTAATATTTTCGCCTCTATTTGCTCATTTTTATATAAAGATGCGACAAGTGCACTAGTAACAAAACCGAATGCAGCTAGATCACTATTTCCTTTTTCCAAAGAAAGATTTGTCATAGTTAAAGATATAAGTGAATTTAAAGTATTCTTACCAAGAAGATATGAAGCATACCATTGAACTCTCATAAGTTCCATAACTGCTATTAAAATTGAATTACTCATATCTTTAGAATTTATAATATTAATAGAATCATCTTGATTAATGATCCCGCTTATTTTTAAGTATTCTTCATCTAATAATTTTAATAAAGAGTTTTCATCTTTAGGGAACTTTATCCCTGCAAAACTAAGTCCCTTTTCAATAACATCCAATACTTCATGAAAACGACCTTGTAATTGATACTGATTTGCCTGAACAGTGAGATAATGTAGATTTTCCATGGAAGACATAGGTAAAATTTCCAAATCTTTATAACAATCATCAGCTAATTCAAAATCACCAGACAGATAAGAACAATGTGCTAATTCAATAGATATCTCAATTTTCAATTCTAAAATATCTTTCATTATACACTGACCAATAAATTTTTTAGCTGCCTTAAGAAATTCTCTTGCAGGCACAAAGGCTGATGCTTTTTTTGCTTGTGTGGCAGCTTTTAAATTTAATATTGCGAACTTTTTTGACTCATCAGAATCACTCACATAATCGATACCTGCATTTATTTGCTCCACAACTTGAAATAAGTTTTCACTTTTAAATTCTTTTAATAATTCTTTTCCTATCTCAAGTTTCATTATATGTTTCGATTTTTCATCTAATAATAAATTAGCCGCTTGTTGGATTCTGTCATGTGAGAATTTAAATTCAGCTTTTGACAATTCTTC
>JAONGR010000068.1 GCA_028375605.1 Arcobacteraceae bacterium | reverse complement strand
AACCGTATTAATTGTTTCTAAATTCGTAAAATTTTTTTTAAAACACATAGTCTCATCTGCAAAAGCTAATGTACTTAAACTTACTAAAAGCATAAGATTTTTTGAAATTTTCATATTTTATCCTTAAAAATTATTTTTATAAAATGATAATAACATAAAATTCTAAAAGAAATATCTTATATTCTATAATTTATATAATATGTGTAATATAGTGTGATTTATTCGTAAAACAGCACCTTTTATAGCATGAGAATAGCACTAGCATAGCATGAGTATAGCCTTTGGTTAAGGGGTTTATAGCATGAATAAAGCACTAAGAAATCTTTAATATTAAGTATGTAGAATTTCATCATGTTAGATTATTTCAGGGTTTAAATCTTATAAATTATGTATAAGATTTGAATTATAATCTATTCAATATAAAGGATGTAAAATGAAAAAAATAATTAAAATGAGTCTAGTTGCTGCAACAGCAGTTTCATGTTTCACTTCAAATGTAAGTGCAAAATCTATTGCGGATATTGCAGATTCTGTAGATGTATTTGGGTACGTACAAATTAGATATGATGAAAACACTCAGTCATCTGACAATGCTAGTTCTTATACACATAAAGAAGTTTTAGGTGTTACAGGTAAAATAAATGATGATTTAAGCTATATGTTTGCCGGTGCAAATTTAAAAGCTGATAAATCAGATGATGGAGCCGACTATAGTGGTTTCTTAATGGTATATAATTACTTTACATATACAGGAATTGAAAATACTTCAATCTCAATAGGTAGACAAGGAATAGATACTCCATTAACAGTTGTTTATGATCCAGCAGATGCAACTTCTGAAGCAACAGGTGTAACACTTACAAGTAAGTTAGGTCCTGTAACACTAAATGCTGCTCATTTTCAAAGTACAGATTTTGATACGGTTGCAGGTAGATATAATAATCCAGGTGAAACAATTGATGGTGGAGAATCATACACTCACATTGGTCTTTCAGGAAAAGCAGGACCGGTATCTTTAGATGCATGGTATGCAAATATGTCAGATAGATATGATACATATACTGTAGGTGCATCTGCAAAGATAAAGACGGAAGAGGTAATGGTTTCTCCATACGCTAGATATACTTCTGCTGATGTAGAGGGGATTAATGAAGATCAAAGTTTATCAAAAATTGGTGTTAATATCAAAGCTGGAATTATTGGAGCTGGTATTGGATATGGTAAAACTGATAAAAAAGGTGGATGGGTTACATTTGATAAAGATGCAGCAGCAAATATTCAAGGTTGGAATGTAAGTTTATTAGGTAATGCTGATGCAGATCTAGTAAAAGCAAACATAAATGTAGATGCACTTCCTAATCTAAATATTGGTCTTAACTATACTACTCTAGATGTAGCAAGTGTAGATAAAAGTGAAGTTTTTGCTCAAATCAAATATCAAATGTCAAGTAACTTCTCGGCTATGGTAAAAATAGGTCAAATAGAAGAAGATGATACTAATGACAAAGAAATAGGTAGAGTTGACCTTCTTTGGTTATTTTAATCATTAAGTAAAAATTTTTAATCAAATTTTGTATATACTTCAAGTAAAACCTATCAAAGGTTTTACTTGAGAACTTTAAAACTTACAATATAACATCTACTATTTCCCTTTTTTTAAACCTTCATCATGAGACCTAGAATGACCACCATCATTTATTTTTAATGTTTTTCTATCAGCTGATATTTTATATGCTCCTCCAAAACCTAAAACAAAGTTTCCATCTCTTGGAGTAAGTTTATAAAATCTTGAATCTTTCATCATAGAAAAAAATGATACTTTATCCCCAAAACGTTTTTTAAACAAATCATATATTTTTTCTGTTCTTTCATCATTTTCTTCAAACTTTTCTGAATCAGCTCGAAAATACATTCTTCTTCTTGCATAAATATGCGTCGTTACACTTTCATCTTCTAGAAACATGATATGTGCTTTTTTTGTAGCATTCATATTATGAGAATGATTTACAGCGGTACTAATAAATACATAAAAGTTCCCCTCTTCATCTTCAACATACGGAGAATATGAAACAAATGGTTCCCCTTCTGCATCTACAGTTGAGAGTAAAACTGATTGAATATTTTGTAAAAACGGAACCATCTCTTTTTGTGCATCTTCTATTGTAATTTTTTTCATTTATTGCCTTTTTAAAATTTTGAAATTTAATTAAGTAAAGTTATTTTACTTTATTATTTATACTGGTTTATCAGCATATTGTTTAGTTCTTTATTCTTTTGGTAGTCATTAAATAATATATCATATTGATTATAAAAATTATTATATAAAAAGCTATATTCAGAATCCTTATTTTTTTCTTTTTCGCTTTTACCAAAATCCAACATAGAGTTCATATGACTCATAATATCAAACTCCATCATTGTATTTAAAAACTTTTTTTCTATCACTTCTTGTTGTGCTTGTATATCTGGATCATCAATCATAGCAATAATACTCTTACGTAACAACGCCCCTTTTTGAAAAGAATCTGTTTGACTATCAAAAGAGATACTTTTATGTGTAAAAAGACTACTTAAATAACTAATACCCTCCTCATCTGACATAGAACCTATTTGATTAAATATACTCAAGGAAAGATTTAAATCAGTGCTAAATTGTGTAGATAAATAACTGTTTCGTATACTTTCTTGCGTTTGGGTTGATCCATAAAATAATTGAAGTTCTTCTAGTGTCATATTTTGAGTATTTTGAAATGAGATTGTATCATCAGCAAGGTTAAGTGTTGGTTCATTGTAGTTAGGTACTGTAAACTCTACATTATTATTTTGTACTTCTATTTGAGATTTATTTGTTGAAATAGTATTTTCATATTGAGTAACATTCATTTTATCCATATCAATACACCCTCTTCTAAACTAGTTTTGTATTCATTATATATAAATTTAGATGTTATTACAATATGTTCTTAAAAAACATAACAGATAGATAATTCTCTATAAGTTCATATTTTCACAATTTATCACTTTAATCTCATTAAGTTTATCAAATAATGAAAGAGTAGAACTTTCAACATTAGCTGCTATTTCCCTTAAGTTTTGATTTGAAGCTCTATTTGCATTTTCATTTATATATTCTTGAACATTATTATGAACACTTAGGTGAAGTAATTTTAACTCATCCCATGTAGTACTTTTTGTAAAAGAAAGATCATTATCCTCTGACTCTTTGATCCATCTCCCCATCTCACAGTTATCCTCTTTTTTTACACTCCATTGTTCGTAAGTACCTACTTTTTCATAATTTTCAGTTTTAAAATTGATATGGCTATTTTTCAATTCTGCTGTTTTATATACTAAATCAATATCACATACCTGATTTCTAAAACTCTCTTTAAATTTTGCATTTGAAGAAGCATTTATTAACTCTTGGGATAAATTTGAAATAGAAGAAGAAAGTCCTGAAATATATTGAGCATTTTGAGCATTTATTTGTGTATTTTCATCTAAACTACTTATCGCATTATTTATCTGTTCTATACTTTGTTGCTGTTCTGAACTTGCTCTAGAAACATCATCAATTATTCTTATAGTATTTGAAACATGATTATTTAAATTTTCATAACCTACACTCATCTCATTTGCTATTTGTTTTCCTTGTCCTGTTTTTTGTGTTGCTTTTTGTACGAGGTTTTTAATCTCCTGCGCTGCTTCTTTTGATCTTGATGCTAAATTTCTAACTTCTTGTGCAACAACCGCAAAACCTTTTCCAGCTTCACCTGCCGTTGCAGCTTCTATTGCTGCATTTAAACTTAAAATATTAGTTTGAAAAGCAATTCTGTCTATAATCGAAGTCGCTTCATTTATAGCTGTGACTTGAGTATTTATATCATCCATTGATTGTGCTGTTTTACTTGATAAAACTTTTCCTTCATTTGAAGCAATCGAGAGTTCTTTTGCATACTGAGACATTGTGTTTACATTATTTGTATTATTTTGTATATTTTGAGTTATCTCTTCAATAGATGCTGATGTTTCCTCTAAAGCAGCAGCTTGTGAATGAGAAGCATCTGATAACTCAATAGAACTTTTACTTAATATAGAAGTATCTTGATTTAGCTTATCTCCTGTATTTAGAATAACCGCTAAAAATTCTGATACATTATTTCCTATTAGTTTCGTACTTGCAACTAATGTTCCAAAGTCACCATAAAGTCCTGTTTCACTCTTTTTTGGTACAGTGTATTCAAAATCATATTTACCATAAGCTTCTAATGCTTTATTTAAAATATCAAATTTATTTTTCGTTTCATCGAGCATTTTATTTACATTTTTAATCAAATCTTTTACATCTGGTGAAACATTATTATGGTGAGGTATTTTATAGCCATAAAATCCATTTGCTACTTTTTGTAAAACATCATTTGCTTCTTCTAACACCTCTTTATTATGGTTTAAAAGTTTTACACTTTTATTTATATTTTCATTTATCTCTATGGATATCTCTTTAAATTCATCTTTAGAAGTTATTTCTA
>JAONGR010000067.1 GCA_028375605.1 Arcobacteraceae bacterium | reverse complement strand
TCAGAATAGTTTTTATAGATTTCTTTTAAAATATCAAGATGATCGCCATACATCTCATAAGTATCAAATTCTACTAATCTTTCGACTTCAACATATTCATTTGCCAATTCCTGAAAAAATCGAAAGATATATTCACTTTGTTTGAGAAAAGTTGTAAAATCTCTACTAAATCCAAGTTTTTCAATATCTATATTTGCTATAGCTTCTTTTAAAAAAATGATTTTTAAGTGTTTATCTACGAATTTTCTATTTTTTGTATCAGTAACTGAACGTTGAAAAAAATCACCTATAGATATATATTTTTTAATAAGTTGATTTGTAGTTTTCAATTCTATAAGATGTTCACGTATTGCCCTAGAAGTTGGCAATACGATAAGAGAATTATTTAGTATGTTTTTTACCATTAGTTTTTATATAGAAATAACCTTTTGATCCATTTGTTTCAACAGTACCTGTAATATTCCAATATCCTTTACTTTTTATAGTAAATGTTTTTGTATCTTCATTTACAAAGTGTAGTTTTACATCTTCGGTATGTGTTGTATTTTTGGTAACTAAAATTTCTATATTGTTAGTTGTAACTATATTACCAGCTTTATCTTGGATATAAACACTAAATTTATTAGCACCCACATTAATGATATCTTTTCTTATCTTTCTTTCCTGAATAACTCTTTGGGACAAATAAACATCTTGATGAGTTAATCCAAGAATTACCTCATCATTAAATACAAATTTTACATTATATTTTGAATTAAATTCATTATTTTGTTCCATTAGTTTATTATAGTTATCATCTATATGATGATAGTCGCTTAAAAATGCATTATCATCATCTTTCCCTACATCAGATTGAAATGTCATGTACACAGTCCACCAAATAAGAGCTAATCCTAATACAAATTTTAAAATAAATAGTGTATATATAAGCCATTTTGGCATTGGTTTTTTTTCTTGTTTACTTTCCACTATTGTTGCCTTTTTTATATTTTCTCTCTCTTAAAATAATCACTACGTATGAGAATAAACCAATTACAACAAGCGTATACATAAATACTTTCCAAATAGAACTAGCTGTTTTACCTTCACTACCAATACTTGATTCTAATTTTATATTTTTACTATCTGCAATGCTATCTGCCATTTGTGCATAACCATTTAAAACAGCAGCACTTGTTTTTGCAAATAAAGTATTTTTATCTTTTGAAGCCAATAAAGGAATAACATAATTATCTAAAATATCATCTCTATCTATGATATCTTTAAGATCATCTGACATCAAAATATTTGTGTATAATTGATCAATAGATATACTCAATACGGCATATGGTTTTTCGAGATTTTGAACAATTAATTGTTCTTTTTCTTTCATCTGTTTTTGACGTATTTTTCTATCTTCTTTTGGATTTATTCCATTATTTTCTTTTATATCTACATAAAGATTTACATTTAACTTTGATTTTGTTTCAGTACCTATTTCTATAATCTTCGCTTGTGCTCTTTGATCTATTAACCCATCATGCGTTAATATATATAGATTTTGATTTCCATTTACGGTACTAATAAATAAGAATAGTAAAAAAAGTAGTTTTTGTGTCACTTATGTTCCTTTGTGCTGTGTCGCTAATTATGTGTATTATACTTAAATTAGGATAATTCCTTAATTATTTCCATTTACTATTTCTATAAATTTTCCACAACCTTTATGTGCTTTCCCACCAAACCTTTTTACATATGTTTGCCCGTTTTTAAAAAGTCTATATCTTTCGCATTCATCTTTTTTAATACATATATCATTATTACACGCTTGTATTTCTGTGCTCATCTTTTTTTTCCTTTTTTTCTAATTTTAAAATATTGCTTATTGAAAACTTATATCCTATATATATTACTAATGGCCATAAACACAACCATGCAATTGAATCAATATATTCCATGTTATTCCTTAATAATTATGTGCATTTTTATCTTGCATCTCTTCTTTAGTAATTTTTTCTTTATCCATGCTGTACCATGCTAAAACTATATATCCTAAAACAAATGGTATCATCATTGAAGCATATGTCATAACAGTTAATGTATAATGGCTACCAGAACTATTCATGATCGTCAAACTACTTTGTAAATCACTTGTTGAGGGATAATAACTAGTACCGTTAAAACCTACATTTAATAATAATGACATTACAGTTAAAACGATACCTAACCCACCAGATTTTATGCAACAAGTTTTCTTAAATACTACAGCAGTGAAAACTGCACCAATCACCATAATAACACCTGTTATAAACATCCAACTAAGAAAGGGCATATCCATAAAATTATATAAATACTTATTCTTTTGAATGTATATCATTCCGTCAATATTAACTGCATATCCATTTTTAAGCAATATCCAAATAATAAATCCTACAAAAAAAATCAAAAAGAAAATCATATTAATCTTTATTGATTCAATCGCACGATTCTGAATTTCTTTATGTGAAATATTATTCATAAAATATAATGCACCAGAAATTTTTGCAAGAAAAACTAGTGATAATCCTAGTAAATAATTATATGGATTAAGTAACGATTCCAAACCTCTTAAATCATTTTGCCATTCAACAAAATTATTACTATTAAGAATAAATTCACTTCCAGAAAAAAATGTACTAATCGCAACACCTAATAGAAATGTACCTAAATTTCCATTAATTTTTAAAAAAAATTCATATGTTTTTTTACCTAAAAAGTTATTTGGCTTCATTCGATATTCATAACTAACTGCTTGTATTATAAAACAAAATAGTATTGCCATCCACACCCAATAAGCTCCTCCAAAACTTGTTGCATAAAAAAGTGGAAATGCAGCAAACAAAGCACCACCAAATAAAACTAATGTTGTAAAACCAAGTTCCCACTTTCTTCCGATACTATTAATTAACATTGTTTTTTCTATTTCTGTAGTGCTTAAGATATCAATTAATGTTTGGCCACCTTGTACAAACATCATAAAAACAAATAATCCACCTAAAAGAGAGATAATTATCCACCAATATTCTTGTAATTGTAATAAACTCAAATCACCTATACCCATTTTAATGACCTCCGTTTGGACCAATTGAAATTTGTTTGGTCATTATTTTAATCTCTGCGATTAATAAAAGTGTAAATAATACAGCAAACATTACGAAACTAATCATTACATTTGTAGTTGCTATTTTTGTAGCTGCAATACCAACTGGCATCAAATCTTGTATCGCCCAAGGCTGTCTTCCTACTTCAGCTACTACCCATCCAGCTTCACCTGCTATATATCCTAAAGGAATAGACCCTACGGCACTCATCAAAATTAGTCTATATTTTTGAATATCTTTTTTAATGAGTAAATACAGCACTACAATAAATAAGAATGTAAACCATGACCCAAGTGTAACCATAATATGAAATGCATAAAATGTAGTTGCAACAGGAGGTACAATTTGTTCTGGTTTTGTTAAATAACCATATCCAAAATATTTCATATTCTCCTCAAGTATTTTTTTTGCATTCTCTGCTCGTTTTAGATCATTTGCAATTTTTGCATTTTTATACTCTTCTAAAGATTTTACAGCTAACTTGCCTTTTTCCATTTTTGAAGCTGTACTGATGATACCTTGCTCTTTATTTCCATAAACTAAATCCTTAAGTCCCGGTACATACGCTGAAGTTCTATGATAACCTAATAACGAAAGGGCGTAAGGTATCTCCACCTCCACATAAAATGTTTCTTCATCATTTGTTACTTCTTTATCAGGATTTAGTATTCCAATTGCAACAATTCCAGCGTGTTCTTTTCCCTCATACAACCCTTCCATTGCAGCTAATTTTACAGGCTGTTTTTGTGCTACTTGATGTGCCGACTCATCACCAGTTACAAGTATAAATATACTGGCAACTAGACCAAAAGAAGCACCGACAAGCATTGATTTTTTTGCAAATTCTATATCTCTATTTTTAAGTAAATACCAAGCACTTATTCCTACTACAAATAATGAAGCCATTACAAAACCACTTCCAATAGTATGCAAAAATTTACTCACTGCAACAGGAGAGAATAATACTTCCCAAAAATTGACCATCTCATTTCTTATTGTGTCCGGATTAAATTTCATTCCTACAGGATATTGCATCCAACCATTTGCTACAAGTATCCATAAAGCAGAAAGATTTGATCCAATTGCTACTAACCATGTAGATATAAGGTGGAATCTTTTTCCAACTTTATTCCATCCAAAAAACATTACAGCAAAAAAAGTACTCTCCATAAAAAATGCAAGAATTCCTTCAACAGCTAAAGGTGCTCCAAAAATATCACCTACAAACCATGAATAATTTGCCCAATTTGTACCAAACTCAAACTCCATTATTATTCCAGTAGCAACACCTATTGCAAAATTAATAGCAAATAATGTCATCCAAAATTTTGTTGTATTTTTCCAGAAATCACTATTTGTCTTGACATATATTGTTTCCATAATAGCAACAATAAAACCTAATCCTAAAGTTAATGGCACAAATATCCAATGGTACATTGCTGTTAATGCAAATTGTGCCCTACTCCAGTCTACTAAATGTTCTTCCATTTATTTATCCTTCTTTATTAAGTTTTGATAAACAAAATTAGATTTACCTTCAAATGT
>JAONGR010000066.1 GCA_028375605.1 Arcobacteraceae bacterium | reverse complement strand
CTCTAAACTCATAAAAGATATGAGTGAGGAATTAGGACTGGTATAATTAAATATCTAAATTTAAGTTATCACTTTAAACTGACCTTTAGTTTATTGATAAATCTGGCACTTGAGACAATGACAAAACTATGCTATATTATCAAGAATAAATCATAAGGAAGAAAAATGAAACTTGAAAATATATCACTAAGTAATAGTGTAGTTCAACTAGTACCACTGGAGATAAAACATACAAAGGAATTATTAGAAGCCAGTAAAGATGGGAATCTTGCTGATTTATGGTATACAACTGTTCCAAATGAAGACACAATTAATAAATACATAAATCAAGCTTTAGAAGATAGAGATATGAATATATCATATCCTTTTGTTATCATTGATAATGCGTCAAATAAAATCATAGGTACTTCAAGGTTTTTAAATATTGATGTAAAAAACAAAAGACTTGAAATTGGTAATACTTGGTATGCGAAGTCTGCACAAAGAACCAATATAAATACAAACTGTAAATTATTACTTCTAAGCTATTCTTTTGAAGTGTTTGGAGCTATTGCAGTCGAATTTAGAACGCATTGGCATAATCATAAATCAAGAGCAGCAATAACTAGACTGGGTGCAAAACAAGATGGTGTTTTAAGAAATCATAGCATGCATGAAAATGGAGAATATCGTGATACAGTTGTGTTTTCGATTATAAATCATGAATGGCCAGTAGTTAAAAAAAGTTTGACTTACAAAGCAAACTTTAAAGCTTGAATGACTACTTATTCTTGAACGATAAAAGTATAGTACAAAAAGTTAAAGATAATAACTAAAGTGAACATCATTATTTTATGAGTATAATATAGAAAATATGTAAACAATAGGAATATATAAAATGTACAAAAATTTAATAATGAAATCCATCAAAGATATCTTTGATAATTATGAAGCCATAGGAAAAGCTTTACTTATCCCTACAGTGTTGCTTTTGGTTTTAAACTTTGCTTCTAGTTCATTTACGACTCCAACAGAAAGATTTTCAATCGCTAGTATATTTTTTATATTTTTAGCTCTTTTGGTTGATATTGTTATTCTTATTACGGTTCATCGTATTTTGATACTTGGAAGTGATGCTGTTCCAAGATGGGGTATACAAAAGTTTGAACAACGAGAATTTAGCTTTTTCTTAAAGTACTTAGCTGTTGCTGTTATTTTTATCATTGGTGTTGCTTTGAGCACATCTGTATTGCACTTCTTAGGTATTAGCCTTGTAGCAGCTCTTTTTCTTACTATGACTGTTGGGGCTATTTTTGTGAGTCGAGTTTCTTTAGTTTTTCCTGCCATTGCAGTTGATACAAAAATGAGTTTTAAGGAATCATTAGAGTTTACAAGAGGGTTTAAGTCGCTTATTTTTGTAACAGTGATTATTTTTCCTATTTTATTTTCTGTTGTTTTTGGTGGCGTTTATACTTTGATTATTTCTGCGTTAGCTGCGAGTATATCACCTCATATAAATCTTTTATTAGTTCTTTTAAATGTTGCGGTGAGTGTATTTTTAGTAAGTGCGTTGTCCAATACATATATGTATATAAGTGAAACATTATCAGAACAAGATACAAATACTTCTAGAGATATTGATGAAAATAATGATGACACACTAGAAGATAAAGAATAATGATAAAACTAGATATCTCAAAAAAACTTCATGGTTCAAATGGAGATATGAGTCTAAACATAAAATTAGATATAAAAAAAAATGATTTTGTTGCTTTGTCTGGTCTTAGTGGAAGTGGTAAAACAACACTTCTAAGAGTCTTAGCAGGTTTAGAAGAATCAACTGGAACCATCGAAATAGATGGGGAGACTTGGCAAAATGAAAAGACAAGTTTAGCTCCTCAAAAAAGACAAATTGGTTTTGTGTTTCAAGACTATGCACTTTTTTCAAATATGAGTGTAAAACAAAATTTACTTTATGTTACCAAAGATATATCATTAGCAAATAAACTTTTAGAAATAACAGAACTAAATGAGTTAGAAAATAGACTTCCAAATACTCTAAGTGGTGGACAAAAACAACGTGTGAGTTTATGCCGAGCTATGATGAACCGTCCAAAACTATTATTGATGGATGAACCTTTGTCTGCACTTGATGCAAGTATGAGAATAAAACTACAAAATGAGATATTAACTTTGCATAAAGAGTTTGGAACGACAACTATTATGGTAAGCCATGATCCTAGTGAAATATATAGATTATCAAATCGTGTGATTGTTTTAGAGCAGGGTAAGGTAATAAATGATGGAATACCAAAAGATGTATTACTCAAAACAAAAGGGAGTCAAAAGTTTTCTTTTGAAGGTGAAGTGTTGGAGATTAAAAAAGTTGATGTAATTTATGTAGCTATTATTGCTATTGGTCAACAGTTAGTTGAAATTGTAATTAGTTCTGATGAGATGCAAAACTTAAAAGTGGGCCAAATTGTAAAAATAGGAACAAAAGCATTTACACCAACAATTAGTTTTTAACTATTGGTGTAAAAGAGTTTTATAAAAAGTAAATTATTTAACCATCTTTGCTTCGATTTCTATAAGTAGTTTAATTTTATCTGCAACTACTAGTCCACCAGTTTCTAAAGTTTTACTCCAGTTAAGACCAAAATCTTTTCTATTTATTTTTCCTGCTAGCTCTACACCGATTTTTGTATTTCCCCAAGGATCTTTGATTGAACCATTAAAATCAAAATCTAAAACAACTTCTTTTGAAACATCTTTTATTGTTAAGATACCATAAGCTTTATCATCTTTTATAGAATTTAATTTAAATGTCAAATTAGGGTATTTTGCTGTATCAAAAAAGTCTGGTGCTCTTAAGTGTTTATCTCTTTTTGCATTGTCTGTATTTATTGAACTTGCTTCAATATTACCTGTAATTGCTGTAACCGTTTTTGTTTTTTCATCAAATTCAATACTTCCTGTAAATTTATCAAAATTTCCTGTAACATTTGTAATCATTAAATGTTTTACTTTAAAACCAACATTTGAGTGACTTCTGTCAATATTGTAAGTTCCTGCATATAGTGCACCTGCTGTTAAAAGTGATGCTAATCCTACTGTAAATAGTTTTTTCATGTTGTATCCTTTAATATTTTTATACATTGTAGTGATAATATATATAAAATGTCAAGGAATTTAGTCTCATTAGTAAACAGTAGTAACAGATATATTACTAAATGATATTATTTTTTATAGTTAAAAGAAAAGCTCATAATCAATATCTCTATTTTTAAACATCTCTATATGCTCAAATCGCAGTCCACTATTTTGAATCGCAGTATTTACAATCTTTTTATTGAACTCTAGTACTTCTTCATGATTTAAGAACTCATCAAGCACCATCCATCTAGCTTCTATGATTTCATAATCATCTATGATATTAATTTCGCTTGAGTTTGCTTTTGCTGTGCACCCAAGGTATAAGTTTGATTCTCCAAACTGGAGTGGTTTAAAATGACCAAGTGCAATAATAGAAGTAAAGTCCACATCGATACCAGTTTCTTCTTTTACCTCCCGTACTGCTGCTGTTGAGATATTTTCATCATTATCTATATATCCGCCAGGAAGTTTATATCTTTTGCCTATTCTATCCCTGATAACTAACAGTTCATTTTTTTCATTTATTACAACGACTCCAACTCCCAAGGTATGATTTCTTGCTGTTGGAATAATAGGATTTATACTAAGTCTTTTAAGTAGAGTAATATCTTCCTCATTACAGTGATGAAAAATAAAGTCATATTTTGTAAGTAGTGGAATGTAATGAGATTTATCAATATGAAGCTTTATCCATAAAAGTTTTTTATTTGTTAAATTATCAATAATAACAGTGAGTTCTTTCTCAAACTCTACTATGTTATGAGGAATAGTATCTTTATCTATTGTTATCCCTTCATAGTTATCTGTAATTAAATTTATATCTGTAAAGTCAAATGATTCTTGCATGAAAATAGTCCTCTTATTAGTAAAATCATTATACATTAAATAAAACAAAAACATCCTTATCTTGATTGTAATCAAATGGTTACTCTATTTGAATATAATCGCCACAATTTATAAAATAGGAAAATAGGTGGGATTATCACAAATAGTAAAATCAGGTGTCGTAAAAGGGAGTTCATTACATAAAGTATTTGAATATACAAAAAAGAATAACTTTGCGATTCCGTGTATTAGTGTACTAAATACAGAAACAATAAATGCCAGTTTAGAGTCAGCATCAAAATCAAATTCAGCTCTAATGATACAAGTAAATAATGAAAATTCAAAACTTTTTGCTGGTAAAGTAAGCAAAGGGGATGTTAGTACTTTAGGTGCCATAAATGTTGCAAATCATCTTCATACACTTTCTTCATCTTACAAAGTACCTGTAATATTAACTACAGATTATATTAGTTCAGTAAATTTGGATTGGCTTGATCT
Organism: Arcobacteraceae bacterium; assembly: GCA_028375605.1. Classification (GTDB taxonomy): domain Bacteria; phylum Campylobacterota; class Campylobacteria; order Campylobacterales; family Arcobacteraceae; genus JAIOSF01. The sequence continues at coordinate 206 of JAONGR010000066.1, read as the reverse complement.
ATTAATTGATGCTGGTATAGAATATTATAAGTTACACACATATGCATTATACTCTTCTTATTCAATTGATTTAAGTAATGAGTCATATGAAGAGAGTCTGAAAATAGCTAAAAAGTATCTAAAAAGAGTTAGTAAAATAGGGATGGGATTAGAGATAAAAATTGGAATTAATTATGCCTCTACAATTGAATTGTGTAATTTATACA